>NZ_JBEBMB010000060.1:0-4234 GCF_040081915.1 Xenorhabdus sp. SGI240 | reverse complement strand
CTTAAAGTTATAAAGGAGCGGCTATGTCATTTCAACTCATCATAAAAGTCGAGCATCGCGTTAATTTAAGGTTTTTCAACTGTTGATGATGGGGGAAATCATTCAATGCTTCGTTAATCAACGAAACTTTAGTTATATTTTTTCCACCACCTCCCTGTCGCAGGATACGTAGGGCAGACAGCCAATTAGCACGTCCTGATCCTGAAAGACGAAGCCTTGAAGTATCACCACCTGAACGGAGCCAAATATCTTCATCCTGTGGTCCTGCGGGATATAGTTCGCAAAAAACTTCACCTAATTCACGCCAGATATCCAGTTTTTCATTTTGTATCACAGTATCAGTAAGTTTATTCACTCCTCCACGGTCTAAAGCTATTGGGAAATTATCCTCGAGATCGCTAGCCTTGAAAATAGGATGCTGCTCATCAGATGCCGCTAAGCGTACTTGTTCCGATACATGATTGAACATCTCAAATACCCTAATGACCCCATCACCATGGGTACGCCCTCCTCCACGAAGAACGCTCAGTAGATGCTCCGTAAACAAGCTATTACGAGCTCCTTTGAACACCAATGAGTATTCAGAAGCTCTGGATGAGGCAATTAACACACGGCCACTTCCCTCAGCTAGCCTACTTAGTGATTTTTCCGAATATCCCAGATTTGCAGAGCTGTTGTTCAGACCTTTGAAACTTACCGATGCTCCTGAGTGGCAAGCATCTATAAAAACAACAACCCTTCTAGCTTGGATATTTTTCAGCGCTAACGAAAATTCCTGCTCGGACATTACGCTCTCAATAAAAATCCACCTTCATAGAAGGTGGCATTGATTTCGCCCCAGAGGGGCGTACTAAAATCCCTAAAAACAAGCCTCTGCCACTGCTGTTATTTTAAAATCTAAAAACCAATAAGGCAGAGCCAAAACCTGTTGCTGACCACCTCCTCAGGAGGTGGTTTTCAGTTATGAATAAAATTATCCATAGAGCAGTCAAACGGAATTAATGCACTTGAAGCTTCAGCACCTTCATCTAATCGAGCGCCATGCCCAGAAAAGAAAATTGTTACAGTGTCGTTTGGTTTAGCTCGATCAGCTAATGCTTTTAGTTCACGGCGCATCGCAACGAGTGTTGCATCACTGTCCAGCAAAGTAGCAACGTTTGAAGTTTTATAACCACAGTGCGCGGGGGACGTCAGTGTCGAATACATATCGCGACCATCATTAAGCACAGTAGCTGGCAACCGGTTAATTTGAGAATAGTTGGCTACTGAAATAATCAGCGCATGTCCTTCAGAAAAATCACCTTCCTTATTATGCATCTTTTGCTCTTTTTCATCCATTTTCATTCATTGAACTATTTTAGAAATATCGAATTGTCCGTAGGGCGTTGAGTTTATCGTTTTGAGGATAATCAGTCTGCATTTCTTCAAACAGCCTATTCATGTAAGGCCTACGTCCTCGCTGTAAATAAGAAATCGCATCATGCCAACGATTTCTTCCTGAACCATTAACTTTCAAATCGGCATCTTTTCCTCCAGCACGATCCCAAAGCCCTTGATCATCTGGCCCATTAGGATACAGCTCGACTGCAAGTTCCTCTAGTAATGCCCATTTCTCTGAATATGAAACATCCGATAGTCCCAGAACGAATCTCCAGAATCGACTAACCATGCTATAACACTGTGTTAAGGCTGGTTTTAAGTCGTTGCGACCTTGTTGTGTAAGCCTTAGCAGGTTTTCTACAATTTGATGCCAACGTCGGTTTTGAATAAGACGTCCTAATTCCTCCGCATCAGTATTTCGTAATGGTTTAATTAATGCGTTTTCATTTAACCATCGCAGGACACGGGACTCTTCAAGGTTTGATAAATAGTTAATAACTCTCAAAACATCACCAATATCAGCCTTGTCACAGCGTAATACAACGGCTAGCTTCTCATTTGTCAAAATAGCCATTTCAAGTTCATTATCTGGAGGGTTTACATATCCTTTTAAAGCATAATGAAGCCAACCAGTAGCTGTTGCACGTAGGCAATTACCTCGAGCTGGTTCCGGGAGGAAATTCCAAATATCTGTATTCTTAATGTATTTACTGAGATCTGCCAACGGTGTGAATGAAAGCACTTCAATCAAGTGTAGGTTTGTTTCAGAACCTTGTATCAGATTCTGAAGAACTGTAGAAAATGCGCCATATGGATCATTTGGTCCTTTCCACGCTTCAGAATTTAAAGTTAGAGTGTAACACCAGAGGTCTTGTACAGGTCTTAAAGTGAAATTCAGAGTTCCTAATAGAGAAGGGTTATTCGCTATTCTTTCTGCTGCAATTTGAAGCAATCGGGGCTCGTTAGGTAGAGCTAATGACAACTCTATTGTTTCCATAGAGCTAGTGCTTCGCAATGCAGCACGAAGACCACTTAACTCAGTTGATCTAATATCCACTAAAAGCTGACGTGCAATTGATTCTGAAGGCGTAAGACATGCGCTTGCTGCGGTACCATGGAGTTTTAACCATTTTTTGCTTTGGGCAATAGTCATAACGACATTACCAGTATCAAGGTTAAGAACTTCAGGTACAGCTTTCGCTATTTGATCTTCAATCTCGTCTTCTAACGGCAAATAATCTGCAAATTTAATCAATACATTTGGATTAAGTTTGGCCCAACGCCAAAAAGCACTAGCCAACCAGCGAGGAGGTGCGTGTAAGCCAAGGACTAGACCATTAATGATAGAAGCCCGCCAAGGCTCTACCGCTGCAGTGGTACATAGCGCATCACCAAGAATCGAGAGTATTTCGGCATCTTCAGAAGGTGCTAATAAATTGGCTGCAACCTAGTCTCTAAGGCTATCCCATATAATGGTTGCATCTGGAAGCCCAGAAGTTACAAGATTTCTTAGCAGCAAAATATCTTGAACAGAAGCCGACGACAACTGCGCCTCAAATCTTTGTATAAAAATATTCTTGCGAGCAACACCTACGGTAGGATTAGGAGAAAGCTTTTCAAGGATTCGTAGCGCTGACACGCATTCACTAAATTGCGGATTTGAATGCTTATCAATCTCATAAATACGCTGCAGCAGTGATAGATCAGAAAATTGATAAATTTTAGCCCCCACTTGCTGAGCCAATTCCATAACTGTAGTGGCTTTTTCCTCACCACAAAGAATTCCTGCAGCAAGCGAAGGTGATTGAACATGCTTACCAAGTATACGATAAGTCGCCCAGCGTGAGGCTAAAGCACTTGGTGTACAAATCACCGTAGGGGTAATTTCATCAATGATATCTTGTGGTCCGAAGCTTAGCCGAAATGAAAAGTTTGAACGAACTTCTGGCCATAAATGAATCCATAAAGAGGCTATCAATTCATCAAAATTCTGCAAACCAAATCTAATTACAGGTCCCTTTCCACGTGTCCCTAATACGTTAGCAAGCGAAATCAGTTCCGGAGTTGGCTCAAGTGGCTCTGCAAGTTGAGGTAATTCACACGCTACAAGTACATCTGGCATTGTAGGTTCAGTGAGCAACATTTTAAAGAGTGGGCGTAAGTCAGGCATTTTAATGACGTCATCACGCATTGCGATGACTGCATGAGAAAGCACCATACCCGGTCGAGTTGCTGTCGGATCAGCAAAAGTACGGGCCAGAACATAATATTCTCTATATGGAAATCCACTCACGAAGGGCGACCAGTTTACACCGGGAGGTGCAGTGTCAGGTAAGTCGAGACGAGAAGTCAATACTGAAATTATCGGATCATCAGAACTCGCCATCCTGAGCCCATGACCTCCACGAGATTCTCCATATATAGCTTGCTCGACTCTCACGCAATGACCTCTTTTTTTAATGAACTGGTGGTCAATAATTGCTGAATTGGTAACGTTAGGTCATTGGATTTCTGCCCATCAGGAAGAACAATGTAACCAAATTGTTCGGGGCCTCGTATTGAGTATTCCATATCTCGGTCTGCACTAGTCAAAGGGCGTTCTAGAGCAGATAAACCAAGTATTAAAGGCTCCTTCCATGTGCTCTTCAGGAAATTGAAAAACATGGGAAGCCGTTCCCGTAAAACAGCTGTTGGCTGCTTCTCCTGAATCTCTGTCCCCAGTTCATCCCAACAGCTAAGAAGTACACATATACGAGGGCTCTCAAGTTGGGTAGAACTAATTACGCCTCGAACGTAAAGTAACGCGATGCTCGACTTTTATGATGAGTTGAAATGACATAGCCGCTCTTTAAAC
>NZ_JBEBMB010000006.1:0-209772 GCF_040081915.1 Xenorhabdus sp. SGI240 | reverse complement strand
TCAGGCAGCACAGGGATACTGCCCTCAACAGGCTCAGTGTAACGCATTGGAGCGCCGTCATTCCGCCGTAAAAGTCATCAAAGTGACATTGAAGATAAAGACGTTGATTAAGCCGTTAATTTGGAAAGGGTTGAGTCCTGAACAAACGGTAGGTTATCTCAAAAAAGAAAATATCATTTCTTTGCATCATGAAACGGTTTATCGATTGATTTATCAGGGTAAATGTCATGGTGGTGATTTATGGCAGCACCTCAGAATTGCTAAAAAACCTTATCGTAAACGCTATGGCAGCTATGAGCGTAGAGGAAAAATCAAAAACAGAGTCAGTATTGAGAAACGCCCTAAAATCGTGGACAAAAGACAACGCCTTGGCGATTGGGAAGGAGATACCCTCGTTGGAAAAGATCATAAAAGTGTACTGCTGACCTTAGTTGAACGAAAATCGCTATTTACCATTATCATTAAGCTTGAGAATAAAACAGCAGAAGCAGTCACAAAAGCGATAACAAGACACTTATCACTTTTAAAACAGAAAGTTAAAACCATTACCTTTTACAATGACCTCGAATTTGCCGAACATGAACTTATCAGTAAAAATTTAGGGGCAAAAATTTATTTTGCTCATCCTTACTCACCTTGGGAGAGGGGTATAAATGAGAATACGAATGGATTAATCAGGGAATACTTTCCAAAAGGAACCGATTTTAATAAGGTATCAGAGTTGGAGATAAATCTCGCGGCAAACAGCTTAAATAAGCGGCCACGAAAAACACGTGGTTATAGTACACCGGAGGAGATATTTAAAGGGACAAAAACTCATTTACTTCGTTTATAACGATGTTGCACTTAATATGTGAATTCAAGTACTATTGTGATTGGTGTCAGAACCAGCTCCGAAGATATATCGCTTAAATAAAGCGAATATGAATAAAATTTAACAATGCCGAGATGGTGGTGAATATAATACCCAGTAATGGGGAATCAGCCCAGCCTTTCAGTGGTAGGCTTCTGAACATTTTGGCACCTTAATTAGGGATGTTTAAAAATGAAAGCATTATCTATTATTGCTCTTGTATTTGCTGCTTTATCTATCTTTATTCCAGTTGGTGGCGTATTTATCGCTATGTTCTGTAGTGTTCTTGCTCTAATGTCATTTTATAAAAGCCCAACATTATCTGGTGTCACATTTGGTATGAACATCATTTCCACGGCTTTTTTATCTCCAAGCCTCATGGTGACGGCTGCCTCAATACACAGCGATGGTGGCGATGGTGTAGGGCTTTATTGGTTCTATGTTGGCTTTCATATCGTTCTTTTTGTATTGGCAATTATTATCTCAGTGATTTTTAAGAAAAAAGCAAGTAAAAAAGAAACCGTTACAGCGGGTTAATTACAAAATACCCCTTAACAATAGGGTTGATAATTACACAATATTTGTATAAAAAACAAAAAAACTTGACGTTAGATAACTTAATGTATGTGGATATATAAATGAAAAACGTATTGAAATGGGTAGGGATAGTATTTGTTGTTCTTATCGTTATAGTCTTCATTGCAGGAAATGATGAAAGTAAATCATCAAGTAGCAACTCCTCTGCGGCAATATCATCGAAAAAAGCAATTAAGTTGACCGAAAATGAATTACAAGCCGCCAAAGAGATGATTCACGATGAAGTGGAAACCAGCGTTGATGGAGGTAGTTCACAGTTAGATACAGAGTATTTAGCTGTATCAGCCAGAGAAATGCAAAAAGTCTACGCAGACAATGAAGCCAGAGGTGATAAGATCTACAAAGGTAAAAAAATTATTGTCTCTGGTATTATTGATTCAATCGATTCTAGCTTTGGCGATATTCCTGTTGTGACATTAAAAACAGGCGATATGTTTAATAAAGTGCATGTCAATTTTTCTAAAAAATATAGAGACCTTGCCGCTGAACTAAATAAAAATCAAAAGGTTAAATACGCCTGTGTTGGTAGTAGTGTCATTATAGGGTCTCCATCGGTGAGGGATTGTACTCCCGTTTCGGTTGCCATAAATGAATTGACTGATAAGTTTGTATCATCTGCAAATAATGCTTTAAAAAATCCAGGTAAAGCAAGCGAGTATGATAAACAAATAATTCTTTTTGTTAAGGTTGCTTCTGTAGCAACAGAAGATTTTAAAACATGCAATGCCACTGATCAAAAATGTTTATCTTCTGCTATCTCTAAGTACGGCGAAGATAATTTGAAAAATAATGAAGAGATTAAGGCAGTAATGGAAAAATTAGGAGTAGACCCCGCTACACTAGAAATATAAACCAGCCCGAAAGGTAACACCATTCAGTTAAGGAATTACTTGTTCAGATCGATTGACCGATCCTCAGATTAGTTCAAAATACCCTCTTCACTATTAGGTTATGAGGGTATTTTTTTACTTAATCATTGGTTACTTGGTTTTATGGAGACATTTGCTGCTCCTGAGTCATTATCGACATTTCAGCAGTCCATCCCGCTTAAGTGGATTGAACAAGCCCTTGAGTCAACACAAAAATTCAGTATTCGGCGGCGCAAGTTACCGGCTGAACTCGGGGGATTGATGGATATAACAGTGCGCCCCTGAATAATCAGAGGCTTTTTATTTTATTGGATTACTTAGTCTTATAATGCGCTTCTGCATCAGCAAAACGCTGTTGTGTCGCTTGGCTTGGCGCTTTTCCTAGTAAGCTCACCACAATAATGGCAAGCGTCGCGAAGATAAAGCCCGGAATAATTTCATACAGGGAAAACCAGCGGTATTCCATCCAAACCAGTACAGTGATAGCGCCCACCAACATGCCAGCCAGCGCACCGTTACGGGTCATACGTTTCCAGAGTACTGACATCAGTACCACAGGGCCAAATGATGCACCAAATCCTGCCCAGGCATTACTCGCCAGTGCCAATACCTTATTATTCGGGTTAGTTGCAATCACAATCGCGATAGTTGCTACCAGCAGTACCATCATACGCCCCACCCATACCAATTCTTTCTGGCTAGCCTTGGTACGGATAAAAGCTTTATAGAGATCTTCCGTCAATGCACTGGAACAAACCAATAGCTGACAACTTAAGGTACTCATAACCGCAGCCAGTACAGCAGATAGCAATATGCCGGTGAGCCACGGATTGAACAAAATGACAGCCAACTCTATAAAGATGCGCTCACGGTTTTGCAGTACAGCAGCAGCTTGTCCTGGATATAATTCAAAATACGCGATACCAAAGAAACCCACTGCTACAGTTCCCCCTAAACACAACAGCATCCACGTCATACTAATACGACGAGCCTTATGAATAGTCTGGTGGGAATCTGCCGCCATAAAACGCGCCAAAATATGCGGTTGGCCAAAATAACCAAATCCCCAGCCCAACAGGGAAATAATGGCAATGATATTCAGCCCCTTGAACATATCCAAGTAAGCTGGGTTTTTAGCTTCAACGATATTGATTGCAGTACCAACACCGCCCACTTTAAGCAGGATCAGCACCGGCATCAAAATCAAGGCAAAAATCATCAAAGTTGCCTGAACCGTATCCGTCCAACTCACGGCCAAAAAGCCGCCAAGGAAGGTATAGGCAATTGTTGCCAATGCACCTAGCCAGATAGCCTTTCCGTAGCTGATGCCGAACGTGTTTTCAAACAACAATCCACCAGCTACAACACCCGATGCACAATAAATGGTGAAGAAAATCAGGATAACCAGAGCGGAGATAATACGCAGGATTTTACTCCGGTCTTCAAAACGATGGGTGAAATAGTCTGGTAAAGTTAACGCGTTATTATTTATCTCAGTATGCACACGCAACCTACCCGCGACCCAACGCCAGTTCAAATACGCACCCAGCAAACAGCCCAACGCGATCCAACTTTCTGAAATACCGGAGAAAAAGATCACTCCCGGCAATCCCATCAATAACCAGCCACTCATATCAGAAGCGCCAGCAGATAATGCGGTTACCACACTACCTAATCTCCGTCCACCCAATATGTAATCATCAAAATTCTTGGTGGAACGATAAGCCATAAAACCTATCAACAACATCCCTGCGATATAGATAATGAAGGTAATGAGCATTGGTGAATTTACTGTCATGCAGGTTCTTCTCCATAGTGTTTTTATAAATTATGTCTCTGCAAATGTGTTATTTGCGTAAATAATGTCATCTATGCTTGAAGTACCTTTAAGTGATACCTCATCTTCTTGACCAGGCTGTAACAAGTTGTACCTGAAGATGTCATTAGTTTTCATGTGTACTATTTATGCTTGTAATTATTTTAAAATTACATTCTATCCTAATTTAGTTAAAACGTTTTTAACAACTAATTAACTGTGTTTTTATAAAAAACGCTTGCCAAATCACATTTACCGCCCCGAAAGTTGCACCTGAAATTGAATAACGGGTTATACCCGAAATTTAATAATCATAATAAAATCAATAAATATCAATAAAATAAATAAAAATCAATACTAAGTTTCACTGAAGAAATAGTGAAAACAAGATTAATTTCACAAATTTAGAATGATTGCTTTTAACAAAGTTGCACAAAGTTGCAACATGAAAGATATTGTTATGTAACTTGTTATAGTCTTACCTATTAAGGAGTGAAAATGGGTAGTACCACTATGGGTGTAAAGCTCGATGAAGCAACGCGTAATCGAATCAAAGCCGCAGCACAACGAATTGAACGCACACCACACTGGCTAATTAAGCAAGCCATTTTTAATTATCTTGAACGTCTGGAAAATGAGGGAAAGCTCCCAGAAATATCAGCCGGTCAGGATAACAAAGAAGAAATGATTTCCGAAGTAGAATCACAGATTGAGGCGCCTTATCAACCCTTTCTGGATTTTGCCGAACATATTTTACCCCAATCGGTGAAACGTTCTGCAATTACTGCGACCTATCGCCTCCCCGAAATTCAAGCAGTTCCTATGCTGCTGCAACGTGCACAGCTATCAGAAGAACACGCGAAGGCAGCTCACAAACTCGCTTATTCTATTGCCGAAAAGCTGCGTCAACAAAAACAGGGCATTGGCCGCTCAGGTTTGGTTCAGGGATTGTTGCAAGAGTTTTCACTTTCTTCACAAGAAGGTGTGGCATTGATGTGCCTCGCCGAAGCTTTGTTACGTATCCCCGACAAAGCAACCCGCGATGCCTTGATCCGCGATAAAATCAGCAACGGCAACTGGCATTCTCATTTAGGCCAAAGTTCCTCCATGTTTGTCAACGCTGCAACGTGGGGTTTGTTGTTCACGGGCAAGCTGGTGTCCACCCATAATGAAGCCAAGTTATCCAAATCCTTAAACCGTATTATCAGCAAAAGCGGCGAGCCGTTGGTACGCAAGGGTGTGGATATGGCGATGCGCTTGATGGGAGAGCAATTTGTGACGGGAGAAACCATCGCGCAAGCCCTTGCCAATGCTCGTAAACTGGAGGAAAAAGGCTTCCGTTATTCTTATGATATGCTTGGCGAAGCCGCCTTAACCGAAGAAGATGCGCAAGCCTACATGGTTTCTTATCAGCAAGCGATCCACGCCATTGGCAAGGCATCAAATGGCCGGGGTATTTATGAGGGACCGGGCATTTCCATCAAACTTTCTGCCCTGCACCCGCGCTACAGCCGCGCCCAGTACGAACGTGTTATTGATGAACTCTATCCTCGCCTGCTTTCCCTGACCTTACAGGCTCGCCAATATGATATCGGTATCAATATTGATGCGGAAGAAGCTGATCGTCTGGAAATCTCCCTCGATTTGTTGGAAAAATTGTGTTTCGAACCAAAACTGGAAGGCTGGAACGGCATTGGTTTTGTTATTCAGGCTTACCAGAAACGCTGTCCCTTCGTCATTGACAGTATTATTGATTTGGCACAGCGCAGCCGTCACAGATTGATGATCCGGCTGGTGAAAGGAGCTTACTGGGATAGTGAAATTAAACGTGCCCAAATCGATGGCTTGGAAGACTATCCAGTCTATACCCGCAAGGTCTATACCGACGTTTCTTACCTTGCCTGTGCCCGCAAACTGCTCGCTGTCCCTAATCTGATCTACCCACAATTTGCTACCCATAACGCTCATACTTTATCCGCCATTTATCATCTGGCTGGGCAAAACTATTATCCCGGACAATATGAGTTCCAATGTCTGCATGGCATGGGAGAGCCGCTTTATGAACAAGTTGTCGGTAAGATCTCAGAAGGTAAACTCAATCGCCCATGCCGTATTTACGCACCGGTAGGCACACACGAAACATTACTGGCCTATCTGGTGCGCCGTTTACTGGAAAATGGGGCGAATACTTCGTTTGTTAATCGCATTGCCGATACGTCACTGCCGATTGATGAATTGGTCGCTGATCCGGTAAAAGTTGTACAGGAATTGGCACAGACTGAAGGGCAAATCGGCCTGCCACACCCTAAAATCCCTCTGCCACGTGATTTATACGGCAAAAACCGTGTTAACTCATTAGGGCTAGATCTCTCCAATGAACATCGTTTAGCTTCTCTTTCCAGTGCCCTACTCAGTTCTTCAATGGAAACATGGAACAGCGAACCGTTGTTAGGTGGTGATTACCAACCGACAGAAGAACTGCCTGCCATTAAGCCGATGACCAATCCCGCCAGAAATTCCGATATTGTGGGTTATGTTCGTGAAGCCACTGAACAAGAAGTCAACCACGCGCTGGATATGGCTACCGATGCTGGCACAATTTGGTTTGCCACTCCCCCCTCAGAACGGGCCGCAATTTTAGTACGTGCAGCGGAGTTGATGGAAAATGACCTGCAATCTTTGCTCGGCATTCTGGTTCGTGAAGCGGGTAAAACATTCAACAATGCGATTGCCGAAGTGCGCGAAGCCGTAGATTTTCTCCATTATTACGCAAGCCAGGTTCGCCAAGACTTTGCCAATGATACCCACCGCCCACTGGGACCTGTCGTGTGTATCAGTCCGTGGAACTTCCCGCTGGCAATTTTCACCGGCCAAATCGCTGCTGCACTGGCCGCAGGCAATAGTGTTCTGGCAAAACCCGCAGAACAGACGCCACTTATTGCCGCCGTTGCGGTCAAAATATTGCACCAAGCGGGTATTCCTCGTGAAGTGCTGCAATTACTGCCCGGACAAGGGGAAACGGTAGGCGCGCTATTGGTTGGTGATGAACGTGTACGCGGTGTGATGTTTACCGGCTCGACCGAAGTTGCCAGCTTGTTGCAGCGCAATATTGCTGGCCGTCTTGATGCACAAGGGCGCCCGACACCGTTGATCGCAGAAACCGGTGGCCTGAATGCCATGATCGTCGACTCTTCCGCGTTAACCGAGCAAGTGGTTACCGATGTCATCGCTTCGGCTTTTGACAGTGCGGGCCAGCGCTGTTCTGCCCTGCGTATCCTGTGTGTTCAGGAGGATGTCGCTGAAAGGACTATCGCCATGCTGAAAGGTGCGATGGCTGAATGCCGGATGGGGAATACTGAGCACTTATTCACAGATATTGGTCCCGTCATTGATGCAGAAGCGAAAGCGGGTATCGAACGTCATATCCAAACCATGCGTACCAAAGGTCGGGCTATTTATCAGGCGGCATACGAAAATGCCACCGATAGCCAGGCGTGGTCACAAGGCACTTTCGTCAAACCGACGCTTATCGAGTTGGAAAGTTTCGATGAATTGAAGAAAGAAATTTTCGGGCCAGTCCTGCATGTTGTTCGTTTTAAACATAATGCGTTGGATAAACTGCTGGATCAAATCAACGCGACGGGTTATGGCTTAACATTGGGAGTCCACACCCGGATTGATGAGACCATCGCCCAGGTCACCAGCAAAGCGAAAGTCGGCAACATCTATGTCAATCGTAATATAGTCGGTGCTGTTGTCGGCGTGCAGCCATTTGGGGGCGAAGGGTTGTCAGGCACAGGGCCAAAAGCCGGTGGGCCGCTGTATCTGTATCGCTTGCTGTCACAACGCCCTCTCAATGCCGCCAGCCAAACCCTGGAGCGACAGGATACAGAGTATGAGATTGATGCCAAAGCCCGTATTGACCTGCTCTCACCTCTCTACAAACTGGCAGATTGGGCAACCAAGCAGAACAATGAAACATTAGGCCAGGTGATCCAAGAATACAGTTTAGTCGCACAAGGCGGAACAATACGCTTATTACCGGGACCAACCGGAGAGCGCAATACTTATACCCTACTGCCGCGCGGTCATGTTCTTTGCCTTGCAGATAACGAACAAGATGCATTGGTGCAATTAGCCGCCGTACTTTCTGTCGGTTGTCAGGCCCTTTGGGAGAAAGACGAACTGCATCAGGGGCTGCAACGCCAGTTACCGAATGAAATTCACCGTCATATCCATTGGGTTAACGATTGGCAGAATGAAGAGACAGCGATGGAAGCGGTTATTTATCATGGCGATTGCGACCAATTGCGCCGAGTATGTGAGGGGGTTGCCCAGCGTAAAGGGCCAATTATCTCCGTACAGGGTTTTGCCCGTGGTGAAACTCATTTACTGCTAGAACGTTTACTGCATGAACGTTCATTAAGTGTTAATACGGCAGCCGCAGGCGGTAATGCCAGCCTGATGACCATTGGTTAAATACACAATTGATTAAATACACAATGGGTTAGATACATAGAGGGGAATGCGTGGTAATCACATTCCCCTCTGAAATCGTTTCGATTTGACAACATTATCTATCGGTATAATTAATCAATGACCGTTCTGTTGCCAACTCAGATATTGCTCATATTTACGCAGGGCAATATTGTAATTACTGAAAGCGGATTGAGATAATTTCTCGCTGAGTTTTTCCTGAATTTTTTCTGGCGTAAACTCACTGGTCGGATAATTACTTGAAGTCAGCAATTCATCCAAACGCCTTAAACGAACCACATACTCACGCACAGTACTATGACTCATCTCTGTTTGCTCAAACAGATACTGTTTAAATGACATAATGTCGAAATAATCAGTCTGGCTATTGCAATAAATTTCACTACAAAAGCGGCACAACGCCACAAATTTACCCTGCAACTCATGCCAGGTTTTGTCATCCACCAATTCAGTCATCTCAGAAATAGCTTCTTTATTGATGACCTGACCGTTAAAAACCAGCGAAATACGGTCAAGGGTTTTATGACAGTGCAGACAATGAGTCTGGCTGTGTTTATAATCTTTGATATAACGGCTAAGAGGCCGTTTCTTTTGTGTTGTAATAGACATAAGAGATAAAGCCCTGTGTATAGTCTTAACAAAAAAAACAAACAAGCAAAAAGTTACTTCTCTGGATTCAAACGCGCCCTCAACCTTTTTATCGCCTGGCTGTGAAGCTGACTTACGCGGGATTCACCCACATTAAGCACCGCGCCGATCTCTTTAAGATTCAGTTCTTCCTGATAGTACAACGTAAGAACCATCTTTTCCCGTTCAGGCAACGATTCTATGACATCGATAACCCGCTGACGAAGATCACCTTCCAGTAATTGTTGCAGAGGATTTGCCTCATGCTCCTCCTCGATTACTGGCTCACAGCTTTCACCGTGAATTTCGTGCCATTCGTCATAAGAAAACAGTTGACTGTTATTCGTGTCTAACAGTATTTGCCGATATTCTATCAGATTAATCTTTAATTCTTTAGCAACTTCCTGCTCACTGGCTGGACGGCCTAACTCTTGCTCAAGTTTACGGATGGTCTGCGTGACTTCACGTGCGTTACGCCGCACACTACGCGGAGCCCAATCACGGCTCCTCAACTCATCCAACATTGCACCTCTGATGCGCTGTACCGCATAGGTGGTAAAGGCGGTTCCCTGCATGGAATCAAACCGCTCCACCGCATTCAGTAAGCCTATGCCACCGGCCTGAAGCAAGTCATCGAGTTCTACATTGGCAGGCAACCTGACCTGTAGCCTCAATGCTTCATGGCGAACTAGTGGTACATAGCGCTTCCAGAGGCTATTTTTGTCCATCACGCCTTCGGCGGTATACAAATCGCTCACAACAACAGACACCTTTGGATAAGAGACTGGATACCATTATCCAATCCCCTAACCGGTACAATCGTTGGAACAATGAAGTAAAAGCACTTCTTTTTCACCTATGCGAAATTTTTGCTGTCCGCCCAAATGCATAATAATAAGTTTCAGGCTGTCCTTGACTAACTTGATAAAAACACTCACTCAAAACTAAAAAATAAGGATCGGCGAACCGATCCTTATTTTATAAGCGTTGTTTATGCAGGTTGCCCTGCATAAATGCTCAACGGATAAATAAAAATTAACGCAGCAGTGACAGAACAGATTGTGGAACCTGGTTCGCTTGTGCCAGAACAGAAGTACCCGCTTGTTGCAGGATCTGGCCACGGCTCATGTTAGAAACTTCAACCGCGTAGTCAGCATCTTCGATACGGCTTTTTGCTGCGCTCAGGTTGTTAACCGTGTTGTTCAGGTTGTTAACAGTAGACTCCAGACGGTTTTGTACTGCACCCAGGGAGCTGCGCAGGCTGTCAACTTTAGACAGCGCTTCGTCTAATTTAGCCAATGGGTTTGCTGTAGGTCCTGTCCCTGTCCCGTCTTTTTTTGCTTTTTCAAGTTTTGCTTGTTCACTCTCAAGCGTCGTTTTTTTCGTTGCTTTTTCAGTGGCATCTGTTTCGGAATCGTATGCTTTCCGAGCAGCATCTACTGCTTTTTCAGCTTCCGTTACTGTCTTTTTTTGATCTTCAGTTTGTTTGAAGTCTCCAACAACCTTAAAACCATCCAGTTTTAATGTTCCTTTATCAACTTTTTCCAGTTTGATATCGATTATTTCACCATCATTAGCACCAACCTGAATCTTCATTTCAGAATCTTTGCTTAATACTTTTACACCATTGAACTGAGTTTGTGCAGAGATACGGTCAATTTCTTCCAGACGCTGAGTGACTTCTTCCTGAATGGAATTCTTGTCGCTTTCAGAGTTAGTGCCGTTTGTAGACTGAACAGCCAATTCACGAATACGTTGCAGGTTGTTATTGATTTCGTTCAGGGCACCTTCGGTAGTCTGAGCAATGGAGATACCGTCGTTCGCGTTACGGGAAGCCTGATTCAAACCCTTAACGTTAGCCGTAAAACGGTTAGCGATCGCTTGACCAGCAGCGTCATCCTTCGCGCTGTTAATACGTAAACCAGAAGACAGACGTTCAATCGCAGTACCCAGAGTACCTTTAGATCTTGTCAGGTTATTTTGCGCCAGCAGAGATGAGTAGTTAGTATTAATGACTGATGCCATGGTAGAGTTCCTTTTAAAATCAATCCGATATAATTAGTTTGAGCCTTTTGCTCACGGTGTTCATCACCGACAACAGTTTTATCGGCTCCTTAAAAAGAACCTTTAATATTTCTTGAAAAAACTTTTTTATTTTTTTCTCACTTTACCCCGATAACCCAAACAGCGCCTGTTCTGATCAATTATTCCGTCCATCAAAAAAATCATTTTGTCAGTAAACTTTTCGCAAATTAATCCGATAACATGTCCAGTGATGCTTTTTATTAAAAGGAGTCAATATGGCTAGCATTTCCGCGGTAGGGATCGCATCTGGGATAGATCCAAAAATACTGGATAAACTTGAATCTAATGAAAGAAAACGTTTAGAGCCATTAACACAGCAACAAACCAGCTATAACGCTAAACTTACCGCTTTTGGTTCATTAAAAGGCAGTTTGGAAAAATTAAAGAGTGCATCCGAAGAACTCAAAAAATTCGATAAGCTCAATACCACTAAAACCAACGAAGATCATAAAACATTTACGCCAAGTACAGATTCTAAAGCCAGCCCAGGTAACTATGTTATTGAAGTCGAACAGCTTGCCCAGTCTCAATCCCTGAAATCTCCGGCAATTACGGATGTCAAAAAACCGTTAGGAGAACAAGGTAAAGGCACCCGTACCATTATTATTACGCAACCCGGTGAAGAAAAAGTCGGTGAAAAAAAAATAGAGCCGATGCGCATTTCCCTGAACGATAATGAAACTTCTTTGGTTGAAATCCGCGAGGCCATTAATAAACAAGAAGGCAATGTTAATGCCAGCATTATCAAAGCAGAAGATAATAAAAACTATTTGCTCCTGACTTCGAAAAAAGCCGGCACAAAATCCGTCATGACCATTGAGGTTCAAGGTGATGCTGAACTGGGTAAATTGCTGAACTACAAATCTGACGACAAAGGTGGTGGTTCTGGTGCAATGGAACAAGTGACTCAAGCGGCCAATGCAAAATTAACAGTCAATGGTATTAAGATTGAACGCCAGACTAATGAAATAAAAGATGCACCAGAAGGCATTACCCTGAATCTGAAAAAGGTTTCAGAAAAAGAAGAAGTCGAAATCAATGGCAAAACTGAAAAAAAACCGGTAGCAGAAACACTGGTGGTTTCTCGTGATATTGAGCCAATGAAAGAGGCAATTAAAAAGTGGGTTGATGCTTATAATGAGCTACAAAACACGGTCAGTTCATTGACTAAATTCAAACCCGTAAGAAAAGGTGAAGCGGCTTCAAAAGACAATGGTGCCTTGCTCGGCGACAGCACGTTAAAAGGTATTCAAAGCCAGTTAAGACAACAATTGTTTGTAGCACAGGAAGTTGCTGATATTGCTACCTTAAATAAACTGGGCATTAAACAAAAATTGGATGGTACACTGGAAATCAGCAACGAAAAACTGGAAAAGAACCTGAAAGAAAAACCCGCTAACGTTAAGGCTTTCTTTATGGGGGATGGAGAAAAAACCGGTTTTGCCACCCAGACTTATAATTTATTGAAAAAAACTCTGGACAGTCACGAAGGGACTATCGCAACAGCGACCGAAGGTATCAATAAAAGTCTGAAAACACTGGAAAGACAAGCAGAACAGACGAATAGAAATATTGAAGCCACAATGGAGCGCTATAAAAAACAATTTACCGCACTGGATAAACTTTCTTCTTCAATGAACCAGGCAAGTTTATCCCTGGCCCAACTTTTAAGATAATAAAAGGACACTAATGTATCAACGTTCGGCAAGCCAGTTATACGCTCAGGTAGATCTTGAGAGCGAAATTATGAATGCCTCTCCTTATCAGTTGATTCAGATATTGTTCAACGGGGCGCTGAGCGCCCTACGTCGTGCAATCATTCTGATGCAACAAGGGAATATCCCAGAAAAAGGGATAGCTATTTCAAAGGCGATTAATATCATTGATAATGGTCTAAAAGAGGGATTAGATTTCGAGAAAGGCGGCGAGATTGCCCAGAATCTTTTTGCTTTATATGATTATATGAGCCGCCGTTTACTCCATGCCAATTTACGCAATGATGAGAAGGCTATTACCGAAGTGATTGATTTACTCACCGAGATTTCAGATGCTTGGCGGCAAATAGGTCCTCATTACAACGCCAGTCAGGATATTGTTTAATGAAAAATGATACGGATCTTTTGTCAGCTTATCAGCAGATCCTTAGTTTAAGTGAGCAAATGATTGATTTAGCTAGAAATGAAAAGTGGGATGAACTTGTTGATATGGAGATCACTTATCTGAAAGCAGTTGAAGTGGTGACTTTACTATCAGAAAACTCAGACGCCCCTATTTCATTACAACAGCAATTAACCAAAATTTTGCAAACTGTCTTGGATAATGAAAAAGAAACTAAGAGATTGTTGCAAAGAAGGTTAAATGAACTCAGTGACCTGATTAAACAGGAAAGCCGTAAACAACTCTTACATGATACATACGGACAGTTCCCGACTGATAACTATGAAATGGAGTTGATTACGACGGACTCAAAATAGACAAAACACAGGCATCAGTGATTCCATTTCACAATAACTCTGATTAATGGTGTCATTTATTTTTTATTTCAGGCGGTGTCAATTCGTCACTATCGTTTTTTTGGTTAACCTAATTCGGCACTTTATTGTATTTATAATTTGCAAACAATCAAGATATCTTATCCATAATTTTTAACAAAAAATTAACCAACAAATGATAGTGGCGATTCATTAAGGCAATTAACAGGCGATATTATCATCACATATTATTTTTTAATTAAGGGATGAATAATGCAAACCAACGCTATGGGGGAGAGCAACCCCCCTAAGTTTTCGTTATTGATAATTAATTTTTTCTTTTAATTCTTTTATCCTACTTTCCAGGTTGGGAACATCTTTACTAGCAGCTTGTTGATAATGTCCAAGTACTTTTTCATAATCTTGAGGCACAATCTGACCACGTTCATAAATCATTCCCAAATTTAAGTGGGCGTAATCATCACCTAACGCTACTGATTTAAGAAACCATTGCATAGCCTTGGCCTGGTCTCGCTCCATACCGTTATTCCCATACCAATATAATTGGCCAATATTATTTTGGGCGGCTGTGTTACCTTGCAAGGCTGATTCCATCAGCCATTCCATTGCAATTACGCCATCTTTTGAAACACCTAATCCTTCCATATAAAGATATCCCATTGCATTTTGTGCTTCAGATTCTCCCTTTTCGGCAGGCTGGGTCATCCATTTTATTGCTTTTTGATAGCTTTGCTCCCTGCCTAATCCTTTTGCGTAGAAGAGGCCAAAGGTGATTTGGGCATAGGTATCACCTTGTTCTGCGGCTTTGATATATCATTTAATTGCTTCAGAATAATTTTCCTTAACTCTTAATCCTTTGCTATATATATCGCCTAATTTATTTTGGGAATATAGATATCCATTTTCAGCGGATTTAATATACCATTGGATTGCTTCTATACTCGATAAACTTCAAGCTGCAATCCGCAAGACGACGTGAGGCCTTATATTTCCCTGCTGCGCGGGAAAATATAACACGCATCTTGAAGTTGGATTGGTATAAATGGTTATAGTTTACACCTAAGCCGTTAAAATACATATTACCTGATTCGTATTGCGGGCGAACATCAGGGCGAGAGCGTGAACTTTTTGTTAAAAAATTTCAGGTTTGACGAATAAGAAAAAATATAATTTCATACTTCTTTTTTCGGGAAGTATTCTTATGAGTATCGATGCTTTTTCTCAGTATTTCAGTACATTAACAGACCCCCGCCAGTCGTCTAAGATCAGTTATCCTTTGTTTGATGTCCTTTTTTTGTCGATTACAGCCATCATCGCCGGTGCAGAAGGATGGGAAGATATTGAAGATTTCGGCGAAACGTACCTGGACTGGTATCAAAAAAAAACCTTTTTCCGAATGGAATACCGGGACATGATGCTATCGCTCGCCTGATTTCTCGGCTCAATCCCGTTGAGTTTCAGCACTATTTTATTCATTGGGTTCAATGGGTTAACGAACGCTCAGAAGGGAAAATTATCGCCATTGACGGAAAAACGTTGCGGGGAACTTATGATGGCAAGAATCGGCAGTCGATGCTTCACATGGTGAGTGCGTTTGCCACCCAGAACGGCGTAGTGATGGGACAACTGAAGACAGACAAAAAGTCCAATTAAATCACTGCGATCCCAAAATTACTCCGCTTGCTGGATATCACAGATTGCCTGATAACAATTGATGCGATGGGATGCCAAACGAAGATTGCGGAACAAATTGTGCAGCAGGAAGGTGACAATCTTCTGGCGGTGAAAGGGGATCAGGAGACGTTGTAGCGCGCGGTTAAGAAGGCGTTGTCAGCCCAAGTTTCTGCCGTGAGTCATGTCGAACATATCACGATAGAACAAGGACATGGTCGTATAGAAGCCCGTGAATATCATGTGTTACCCGCCCAAGCGCTGTCTCAACAATTTCCAGAATGGAAAAACGTAAAAACTGTGGGCGTGGCAATTGGATATCGAATTGATAATAAAGGAAAAGAATCGCTTGATTATCGTTATTACATCAGTTCAGCGGAACTGAGCACCGACAAATTTGCCGCCGCTGTCAGGGGACACTGGGGGATCGAAACCCGATTACATTGGGTTCTTGATGTCACGATGGGAGAAGATGCTTGCCTTATCCACCGGGAAGAATCGGCTGAAATATTGGGATGTATGCGTCACATCAGTGTCAATATGTTGCGGGCATGGATATTAACTATTTGGATAAGGTATTAGTTGCAGGGTTTAAGGCGTTGGGCAAGAAGTGAATATTCACGCTCTTGCCCTGATTTATCTATGTATTGCTATTATTATCTGCTATCAGTTTTTGTACTGAATATTGTTGCCCTCACTCAACGGAGAAGAAACAGAGCTTACGGGTGTCATTATTATTCTAATAATGGTTACATTAAGTGGATTACTTCGTTTTTGGCAGGAATATCGAACAAATAAGGCATCGGAAGCCTTGAAATCAATGGTGAATACAACAGCAACCATTTTGAGACGCCCTTCTGATAAGACTAAATCATAGAAAAAAGAAATTCCAATCAAGCATCTGGTTCCGGGAGATATTGTTTATTTATCTGCCGAAGACATGATCCCAGCAGATCTGTACTTAACCGAATCCAGAGATTTATTTATCAGCCAGGTAATTTTGACGGGAGAAGCGATCCCTGTCGAAAAATATGACACGATGGCTCATGTGAGTGCCAAGACAGCCCGTTCTGATAATGTATCTGAAACAAAGTTACTTGAATTTTCTAATGTCTATTTAATGGGAACCAATGTAACCAGTGGTACTGCGACTGCGGTGGTTGTAGCGACAGGAAAGCAAACTTACTTTGGTTCACTGGCAAAATCTATCGTAGGAACACGAGCACAAACCGCATTTGATCACGGCGTTAATAGTGTTAGCTGGCTATTGATCCGTTTTATGTTGGTTATGGTGCCGATTGTATTGTTAATCAATGGATTAATAAAAGGAGATTGGTTTGATGCGGCGTTGTTTGCACTGGCGGTTGCTGTTGACTTAACAACTGAAATGCTGCCCATGATTGTCAGTTCCAATTTGGTAAAAGGGGCTATTGCTATGTCAAAGAAAAAGGTCATTGTCAAACGACTCAATGCAATCCGGAACTTTGGGGCAATGGACATATTATGTACGGACAAAACAGGATCGCTAACGCAAGATAAAATTATTCTCCAGCACTATTTAGATACAGAAGTTAGATACAGAAGGCAAGGAAGATTCTTCTATACTCCACTGGGCTTGGTTAAACAGTTTTCATCAAAGTGGCACCAAAAACGTAATGGATCAAGCCATTGTTAGGTATGGATGCGATAACTCAGACCTTAATTTCCTCCGTAGCTACAGAAAAATTGATGAGTTACCGTTTGATTTTGTTAGGCGTAGATTGTCAATTTCTATACAGAATTTGTCTAATAATTATCAATTAGTTTGTAAAGGAGCCGCAGAGGAAATGCTATCAGTTTGCTCCTATATAAGGATAAAAGAGAAAATTTTTTCTCTAACTGAAGAAAGCAGTAACAATGTAATGGAATTAGTTAGCAGTTATAACGAACAAGGTTTCAGAGTGTTAATCTTAGCGACTCGGAAGTTAAGTCACGATGAAGTGAAACATCCACTTTCTGTTACGGATGAAAAGGAGATGGCACTACAAGGGTTATTAACATTTTTAGATCCACCAAAAGAAAGTGCTGCAATGGCAATTGCAACATTAAGGGAAAATGGTGTTTTGATTAAGGTGCTTACCGGAGATAATCCTGTTGTTACGGCTAGAATTTGCCGAGATGTGGATTTAGATTCTGGAAATATTCTTATTGGCCCTGATATTGAACTCATGAGTGATGAAAACCTTTCAAAAGAAGTGGAATTAAGATCAGTCTTTTGTAAGTTAACCCCTCTGCAAAAATCACGCATTTTAAAATCATTGCAAAATAATGGACATACCGTTGGTTTTCTTGGTGATGGAATAAATGATGCGCCGGCATTACGGGATGCCGATGTTGGAATTTCAGTTGATACAAGGACGGATATCGCAAAAGAATCAGCCGATATCATCCTGCTTGAGAAGAATTTGATGGTTTTGGAAGAGGGGGGTAATTAAGGGAAGGGAAACGTTTGGGAATATCATCAAGTATTTAAATATGACAGCTAGTTCAAATTTTGGAAATGTATTTTCTGTATTAGTTGCCAGTGCATTTATTCCATTTTTACCGACGTTAGCCATTCATTTGCTTGTACAAAACCTAATGTACGATATTTCTCAACTGTCTTTACCGTGGGATAAAATGGATAAGGAGTTTCTGAAAAACCTCGTTAATGGGATGCAAAGAATATAGGGCGTTTTATGCTCTGGATTGGTCCTACGTCATCTATCTTCGACATCACGACTTACGCTGTGATGTGGTATGTATTTGCAGCTAACAGTATAGAACATCAAACATTATTTCAATCGGGGTAGTTTGTGGAAGGATTGCTATCACAGACCTTGGTTGTACATATGTTGCGCACACAAAAAATTCCTTTTGTGCAAAGTACGGCAGCGCTCCCTGTTTTATTAACGACATTAATAATAATGGTACTTGGTGTTTACATTCCATTCTCTGCATTTGGTAACCTGATTGGGTTACATCCATTACCGTGGGAATATTTTCCATGGTTAATTGGGACATTAATAAGCTACTGTATCATTGCTCAAATGATGAAGCGGTTTTACATTCATCGATTTGGTGGATGGTTGTAAATAATTCTCATTAAATAATATCTTATTCTGTGTGGGTTAAGGGAGTAATTCATACGGAATATATAATATTATGACTCTCATCATGACGAATTTTTACAAATATTTAGAATAGGTCTTGATGTTATTCTTTAAAAACGAACTGCCTATCACAACACAAATGAATTTAAGGAAACAATAACGTTATACTTGCCTGTTATTTTTTATTTGAAACCGACAAATTAATCTATCTATTATTATTTGTTTCCAAAATTAAATTGTATGAATTGCCTTTTTATATCTGTGTTTACATCTTGTTTTATTTGTTTTTATTCTAATTTTTTATTCGTCTTTTAATTAGGCTTTGTGTGATAATATGCTGTTGCCAAATTTGCATTTGGGAATGATTTTATATTTATATTCCTTGTTATTTAAGTAAATTAATTTTTGATCAATAAGCTATCTTGTTTGAGAATTTAACTGCTGATTTCCCCGCGTTGAAAAACCTTATGAAACATTTGTCATTCTTATCATTTTCGTTATGGATGTGAAAATTATTGATTAATTTTTCTTATCAATTGTGCGTGTGAGCTGGCTAAAGAGGGGGAATAATCAACAAGGGACTCTGAGTGAGATTTATGTCACAAGCAGGCGGTATATGTATTAATTTTGTTTAGTAAAATTTATTTATTATAGTGGTAAAAAATATCCTTGACAGATTGCAGAGGGAATTGAATTTTGTTTAATTAGCAAAGTGTTGCTAGTTGAGTTTACAGGGGATGGCGATACAGATGTTTTTTTATTTCAATATCATACTGTATTTTATCTTATTTTTGTGATCTGTGTGATGTTTGCGCCCAAAGTGGGGTGCGTGCATTTTTTGTTCTGTTTGAAAATGGTACGAACATAAACTAAAAATGATCATACTGATAGCTTTTTAATAACTAGTATTCACATTTAATTAATAAATTTGGCATGACTATGATCTCAATCAAGTTATAGTGGAAGATGAATGCCTGGCGACATTATCAAGAAGCAAATTTTATTATAATATTGCCAATTTAACTAAAGGAAAGATTTTTTATCGTTATTTTGGATTTATAAGTTTAATAGATCGTATAAAACAAAAAACGCTCCCTAATGTTTTTATTTAAATAATTTAACTTATTAATTGTAGACTATTTCTCGTTTTTTTTTCTTGAATAGTTAATGAGCTAGAATCATAATAAAAAGTGCCAGTTTTGTGATCGGGATCACATAGTATTTAAAATGACATATATTCTCCGTTGTATAAGTTGATGATTCAGGAGTAAAGTTAATTAGCATTAAGAATATTCTTAATCAATTGTGGCAAGTGCATTACTCAGATGACGCAATAATACTTTTACAACCCATTACCGAAATATTTTAGAAATTGGGCGATCCCAAGAGTAATACAAAGGACAGTTACTGCTCTGGCTAAAGATGTATATTTCAGTTATGTCGGAGATTATTGAATCTCATGCTACTGGTAATTTTGTCGTGAGTGATTCTTTGATCACTTAATTTGATTTTTTCATGTAATCGGACGGGATATATAGAAATGAGTACGGTTGAATTGCTCAAACATATTTATGACATAAATTTATCGTATTTGCTTTTGGCACAACGGCTAATTAACCATGAGAAAGCATCTGCGATGTTCCGTTTAGGTATTAGTGAATCGATGGCTGATACGTTGGCCTCGCTGACATTGCCTCAGTTAGTAAAATTAGCTGAAACAAACCAACTGATTTGCCATTTTCGGTTTGAAGACCACGAAACCGTACAGCAGTTAACGAAAGAATCGCGGGTGGACGATCTGCAACAAATTCATACGGGTATCTTACTGTCTACTCATCTTTTTCAGCAGTTATCCGCCCGGGATGACACCTCAATCAAGAAAAGAGCGTAAAGATGGTTGAAAAAAGTATTGTTCAGGAAGCGAAAGATATTCAGCTGGCAATGGAACTCATCACTTTAGGCGCGCGATTGCAGATGCTTGAAAGTGAAACACAACTAAGTAGAGGCCGATTGATCCGGTTGTATAAAGAGCTGCGGGGAAGCCCTCCGCCTAAAGGGATGCTCCCCTTTTCGACGGATTGGTTTATGACTTGGGAACAGAATATTCATTCGTCAATGTTCTACAATGCTTACCGTTTTCTGTTGAAAAGTGGACATTGTGAAGGTGTAGAGGCTGTTGTCAAAGCTTATCGTTTATATCTTGAGCAATGTCCTCCGGCGAGTGAAGAAGCGCCTGTTCTGGCATTAACCAGAGCTTGGACATTGGTGCGTTTTGTTGACAGCGGGATGTTACAGCCAACACAATGTCGCTGCTGTGGTGGAACTTTTATCACACACGCTCACCAGCCGGTAAATAGCTTTGTTTGTAGTCTTTGCCAGCCCCCTTCACGGGCAGTAAAAAAACGTAAACTTTCCTCTCAACCTGCCGATACTAATTCACAACTGCTGGATGGATTTGCTCAGCAAGCTGTGTGAATTTAAATGGGAAAGTAAAATTCAGGTTACAGGTTTGATTATAAACTCTGTAACCTGTCGTCACACTCTTCTTCATTTATCGATTCTCCCTGTTCAGATCCCATCTGCTCACCAACTTAGCTAAAGGATATCGCGTGTTAGTACTTTTAGGATATATCGTGGTTTTTGGTGCGGTAATTGGTGGCTACCTACTTGTCGGTGGTCACATGGGCGCACTTTATCAGCCAGCGGAATTTTTGATTATTGCAGGTGCGGGAATCGGCGCTTTTATCGTGGGCAATAATGGCAAGGCGATAAAGGCAACACTGCGTGTTTTACCAAAAATATTACGTAGATCAAAATACAACAAAGCGATGTATATGGACCTTATGGCATTACAGTTTCGTCTGTTGTCCAAATCTCGCCAGAACGGGCTGCTGGCTTTGGAGCGAGATATTGAAAATCCACACCAAAGCGACATTTTCACCCAGTATCCTCGTTTGTTAAAAGATCAGTATTTGATGGATTTTATTACTGATTATATGCGCCTGATCATCAGCGGTAACATGAATCCTCATGAAATTGAAGCCTTGATGGATGAAGAAATTGAGACTTACGAACAAGAAAGTGAAGTACCTGCGACCAGTTTGGCATTAGTCGGGGATTCGCTGCCTGCATTCGGAATTGTTGCGGCTGTCATGGGGGTTGTTCACGCACTGGGAGCTGCGGATCGTCCGGCAGGAGAATTGGGCGCGTTGATCGCACATGCAATGGTGGGAACATTCCTTGGGATCTTATTGTCTTATGGTTTCGTTTCCCCACTGGCAACACTCCTTCGTCAACGCAGCAGTGAGCAGGTTAAAATGATGCAATGCATCAAGGTGACACTGCTTTCCAGTTTGCATGGTTATGCACCACAAATTGCAGTTGAATTCGGTCGTAAAACGTTATTCCTCACAGATCGTCCTTCATTCACAGAACTGGAAGAACATGTTCGTCGGGTTAAATCCCCTGTACAACAAGAAGTTGAAGAATAATTATGAGAGCGAATAATGTTTCCGTCATCAGAATAAAAAAGCGTAAAAAACATGATGCGAGCCATGTCGGTGGGTCATGGAAGATTGCTTATGCTGATTTTATGACGGCAATGATGGCATTTTTTCTGGTTATGTGGTTGATATCGATAGCCAGTCCACAGGAATTAACCAGCATTGCTGAGTATTTCCGTACTCCTTTAAAGGTAGCGATTAATCAGGGACAGAAAAGCAGCGATAGCACCAACCCGATCCCCGGGGGAGGGGATGATATCGTCCAACGAGATGGGGAAGTTTTCCGTCAATCTAATATAGTTGAAGCGAAAGAAGAAACTCGTCGCTTAAATCGATTACGCCAGCAACTTGATCAATTGATTATTACCGATCCTCGCCTTAAAGAGCTGCGTCCTCATCTATTGATTGACATGATGGAGGAAGGTTTACGTATTCAGATTATCGATCGAGAAAACCGCCCGATGTTCATGATTGGCAGTTCTAAAGTCGAAAGTTACATGAGCGATATCTTGCGGGCAATTGCGCCGATCTTGAACGATATTCCGAACAAAATCAGTCTTTCTGGTCATACCGATAATTTACAGTATGCTAACGGTCAGTGGGGTTACAGTAACTGGGAGCTTTCTTCCGAGCGCGCCAATGCATCAAGGCGTGAATTGCTGATAGGGGGTCTGGATGGCACCAAAGTCCTGCGAGTTGTGGGTATGGCATCTACTGTTAGTATGCAGAAAGATATCGATCCTAATGCGCCGGTTAACCGTCGTATCAGCATTATTGTACTCAATAAAGATGCAGAAAAAAGGATTGAGCAGGAAAACAGTGGCGGTAACGCCATGATCGCTAACAATAGTATGGATATGCAAGAAGTCATCAGAATGGATTCAAATGAGGGAGCGGCTGTTCAGCAATCCACCGAACAATCCCATGTGATCATAAAACATGAAATCGCAAAATCGGAACAGCTATCGGCTGAACCGCTGAGTGATAACAAGATGACAGAGTAAGTAACGATGGATATTACCGCGTTTTATCAGACTTTCTTTGATGAAGCAGATGAACTATTGGCTGATATGGAGCAGCATTTATTGCTACTCGATGCCGATGAACCTGATCATGAGCAGCTAAATGCAATATTTCGCAGCGCCCACTCCATTAAGGGGGGCGCTGCGACTTTTGGTTTTACCCGGCTGCAACAGACCACGCATGTTTTGGAAAATCTGCTCGATAGCGCCAGACGTGATGAAATACGTTTGACCATTGACATTATCAACCTGTTTTTAGAAGCGAAAGATATTATGCAGCAACAATTGGATGCCTATAAAAGTTCTCAGGAGCCGGATGAAGACACATTCAATTATATCTGCGAGACACTGCGTCAGCTTGCATTAGAACTACAGCAAGGGCAGCAGGAAAAAGAATTTTTTGCAGCAACACCTGAGATGCAGACTGAACTTGTCACGGAAGCCGTTGTAAATGAAATTGAGGAAAAACAGACAGTAGCATCGGTTCAGTCCGAAGATAATCAGCCAGAAGAGAGGCATACTTCAGCAGACAAACCCAATCATGGACAGATCCGTGTTCATTTATCTGGATTGAAAGAACGCGAAGTCAGTTTAATGAAGGATGAATTGAGGCATCTTGGTGAGATTTATGATGTAGAACAGACTACCAACAGCCTTGAAGCCTCATTGATCACATCTGCGACAGAAGATGATATTACGGCTGTATTGTGTTTTGTGATTGAGCCTGAGCAAATCACTTTTTTACCAACAAATGAGCCTCAGTCAAAAGGTGCGGACACTGAAACAGAACAAGATGCAGGAGTAGTAAAAGGTGATGCTGTCGATGCCATAGTAAAAACGGATACGGTAAAAACTGCGGCAGAAAATAGTACAACAGACAGCAATACAGCAAAAGATACGCCTACAACAACAAATACGATAATTACAAATAATCCACAGCCGGATGATGCTCCGAAAAAAACAGATGTACGTGAAGTTGGGCGTCCGGCGCCACGCCCGGCAGCAGGATCGCCACGCCAACGTGCGGAATCATCCAGTATTCGTGTTGCCGTAGAAAAAGTTGATCAGCTTATCAATTTAGTAGGTGAATTGGTTATTACCCAATCTATGCTGGCCCAACATTGTAACGGTCTGGAACCGACCAAACACAGTGAATTGTTGAGCTGTATGGCCCAATTGCAGCGAAATTCCCGTGACTTGCAAGAATCTGTCATGTCAATTCGCATGATGCCGATGGAATACGTTTTTAGCCGTTATCCGCGTTTGGTACGGGATTTGGCTGGAAAACTCAATAAAAAAGTGGAATTGACACTCATTGGCAGTTCGACAGAACTGGATAAGAGTTTAATTGAACGGATTATCGATCCTCTCACCCACCTGGTACGTAACAGTCTTGATCATGGTATTGAAAGCCCGGAAAAACGGCTGGCAGCGGGTAAACCTGAAACGGGTAATTTGACTCTGGCGGCTGAACATCAAGGTGGAAATATCTGTATTGAAGTTATTGATGATGGTGCGGGTCTGAACCGTGAAAAGATCTTAGCAAAAGCACAATCTCAGGGCTTAAGCGTCAGTGAAAATATGAGTAACGAAGAAGTGGCTATGCTGATTTTTGCTCCCGGCTTCTCTACCGCAGAAGTAGTCACTGATGTTTCTGGTCGTGGTGTTGGCATGGATGTGGTCAAACGCAATATTCAGGATATGGGCGGGCAAATTCAGATTAACTTCCAGTCAGGAAAGGGAACTGTCATTCGCATTTTGCTGCCACTGACATTAGCGATACTGGATGGCATGTCGGTGAGAGTCAATGAGGAAGTTTTCATCCTGCCACTGAGTGCCGTAGTGAGTTCATTGCAACCACAAGAGGAAGATATTTATCCATTGGCGGGTGATGAAAAATTATTACTGGTACGTGGGGAATATTTACCTCTGCTTGAACTGTATCGGATATTCGATATCCCTAATGGAATCACTGATCCAACGAAAGGCATTGCTGTTATTGTGCAGAGTGCCGGACGTCGTTATGCCTTGCTGGTGGATAAACTGGTGGGGCAACATCAAGTTGTTGTTAAAAATATTGAGAGCAATTACCGCAAAGTACCGGGTATTTCGGCGGCCACCATTATGGGGGATGGTAGCGTTGCGCTTATCATCGATATTCCTGCTTTGCAAAAACTTAACCACGAACAATTGGCACAGCGCAAAACGTTTCACACTAAAAGGTAACATCATGTCGGCCATAGAAGAATTAAATAAATTATCGGGGGAAACGACCGGAAAGGAATATCTGGTTTTCACCCTGGGTGATGAAGAGTATGGAATTGAGATATTAAAGGTGCAGGAAATTCGCGGCTATGACCAGGTTACCCGCATTGCAAATACACCTACTTTCATAAAGGGTATTACGAACCTGCGTGGGGTGATTGTTCCTATCATCGATTTGAGGATCAAATTCTCACAGGAAGATGTCACCTATAACGACAACACTGTTGTGATTGTCCTGAATTTGCTTAACCGTGTTGTTGGGATTGTGGTTGATGGTGTGTCTGACGTGCTGTCCCTGAAAGATGATCAAATTTGTCCTGCGCCAGAATTTGCGGTCACTTTATCAACAGAGTATCTAACGGGGCTGGGTTCGATTGATGAACGGATGCTGATTCTGGTTGATATCGAAAAGCTTCTCAATAGTGAAGAAATGGCATTGGTTGATTCAGTCGCTAAAAGTTGATGTAAAGATTGATGTTTTGGGGCTACTGCAATAAAAAACAGCTGCCCCTTTGTTTTAGATCAAAAAAATACCGTACAAAATCAATTTTTAGAATTATACGTAAAGTTCCCTTTTAGTGTGCCGATAACTATCTGTAATTCCAAAAATCGGCATAGAAATTTAGTAAAAAAGGGAAGTTATGTTTAACCGAATGAAAATAGTGACGGGATTAATCTCAGTCATCATATTGTTTGGTGCTTTGCAACTTATCTCAGGGGGATTGTTCTTCAAAGGGTTGAAGAATGATATAAAAGCCTTTGATTTAATAGATAAAATGCGAGAGCAACAAATCTATTTGGATGAGAGCTGGGTTAACCTGCTGCAAGCCCGCAATAACCTTAACCGTGTTGGCATCATGTACATGATGAAAAATCGCGGTGTTGAAGGTAGTTATAAAATTGATGGTGCTCTGGCAGAAGCCAAGGCTAATATTGCCCGTGCTGAACGGCTCTTCGAGAAATATGAACAGACTGAAAAACTGTCTTTTTATGACCAAGCACATCTTCAACGTCTAAAACAGACTCACAATGACTATCTTAATGCGCTGAAAGAGTTAGATAACATGCTAGCGCATGACAAATTTGAAGCGTTTTTTCTCCATAAAACGACAGATTATCAGAACGCGTTTAATGTGGAATTTAACTTTTATCTTTCCCAAAGCACAAAATTTTATGACCAGGTGGCAGAAGAAGCTGACCAAACTTACAGCAATATCGTTGCTTCATTGATCTTTGTGATGGCGCTGCTGGTTGTAGTCATGGGAATAAGCTGGATTGGCTTACGTAAGACATTGATCGATCCGCTACACAAGCTGCTGGATAATATCAGGGCCTTCTCAAGAGGGGACTTGACTCAGGCGATCACGGTAACTGGCAATAATGAAATGGGCATGTTAGCCGTTGGCTTGAGACACATGCAGGAAGAATTGATCAATACGGTCAGAAGTGTTCATCAAAGTACCGAAACCATTTATACCGGCACCAGCGAAATTGCCGCAGGCAACAACGATCTTTCTTCCCGTACTGAACAGCAAGTGGCTTCGTTAGAAGAAACGGCGGCCAGTATGGAACAGTTGACTGCGACAGTAAAACAGAATGCTGATAATGCCCGTCAAGCCAGTAACTTGGCTGACAACGCCTCTGAGATCGCCCGTCAGGGCGGTAAAGTGGTGGCCAATGTTGTTCAGACCATGCATGAAATCGCGGACAGTTCCCGCAAGATCTCTGATATCACTGGCGTCATTGATGCCATTGCTTTCCAAACCAATATTCTCGCCCTTAACGCTGCCGTGGAAGCTGCCCGTGCCGGTGAACATGGCCGTGGTTTTGCCGTGGTTGCTGGTGAAGTGCGCAATCTGGCACAGCGCAGTGCAGAAGCGGCTAAAGAGATCAAAGCGTTAATCGAAGACTCGGTAAATCGCACAGATACGGGTTCTATACAGGTAGAAAGTGCGGGCGAAACCATGAACAAAATTGTCGATTCTGTTACCCGTGTGACTGACATTATGGGCGAAATTGCATCGGCTTCTGATGAACAAAGTCGGGGGATCACACAAGTCGGCGTTGCTATTTCCGAAATGGACAGAGTTACACAGCAAAATGCGTCATTGGTTGAGCAATCCGCCGCCGCCGCCGCCGCATTGGAAGAACAAGCCAGGATATTGACCAAAGCAGTTGCGATGTTCCAGTTAACGGAGCAGGCAGAAAGGAAGCAGCCTGAAAAAAGAAAACATGAAGTTTTATCGATGACTCCTCCAGCTAATAAAACGAATCCTCCCATGCTGAAAAAAGACAGTAATGCGGAAGACCCCTCTAATTGGGAAACATTCTAAAAAATAATAGCGATAACCACGGCTGCATAATGCAGCCGTTAAACGAGGTGATTACATGTTAGGCAAGCTTCGCATATCAACCAGTTTATATCTGTTACTGATGATGTTTTGTGTTATGCAAATTATTTCGAGTGGTTTGTCTCTGGGAATAATTCATACAGACCAGACATATATCGAAAGAATTGATCTGGGTACTCAGCGGAGAGATACCCTTGGATTGAGTTGGTCGGCATTGTTGCAAACGCGTAATACTTTGAACAAAATCGCAATAGCCCAGAGAGTGGGGCAGCCACAAACGCAGATAGAGACAATGGAGGCGTTACTTAAAGGCTCAATGAATGACGCAGACCGGAATTTTGCCAAATTCAGTTCACTACCTCGGATGGAACAAACTGATCATGGCGCCGCTTTATTAACTGCGGTTGAACATTCTTATCAAGAATATATCAACGCATTAAAAGAGCTAAAAACTTATCTGTATGAAGGTAATTTTCAGGCCTTCCTTGATCAACCTACAGAAGATTACCAGCGTAAAATGGAAATTGCATTTAACAATTACATGCAATTTCTCGGCGCGAACATTAACTCAGCAGTTTCTGAGGGAAAATTTTACTACAAAGTATCCATTGCCATGTTTTTTGGTGCCGTCTTGATGGTATTTATTGTTTCAGTCGCCGCTAATTGGTGGATGAAACGTAACCTGCTCAGACCGTTTTCGAATATGAGAACTTGCTTCCAGGATGTAGCGCAAGGGCGTTTGGATAAGGAAATTGCCGTGTTCACCGATGATGAGATTGGTGATATTTTCCGCAAACTGCGGGACATGCAGGCATCATTAGTCAAATCCATTGCTGCTGTGCGTGAGAATACCAACCAGATGTATTCTGGCATTCAAGAGATCACTCAGGGTAATACGGACTTATCTTCACGTACAGAGCAACAGGCCGCATCATTAGAAGAAACGGCTGCCAGTATGGAAGAGTTGACGGTTACCGTGAAACAGAACGCAGAAAATGCACGTCAAGCCAGCGAACTGGCAATATCTGCTTCTCAGACCGCTTCAAAAGGTGGTGAGTTGACCACAAGTGTCGTGGCAACTATGGATGAAATTGCCAAAAGTTCGAAGAAAATCAGCGCCATTATCAGTGTTATTGATGGCATTGCTTTCCAGACTAATATCTTGGCGCTGAATGCTGCCGTTGAAGCGGCACGTGCCGGCGAACAGGGACGCGGATTCTCTGTCGTCGCCGGTGAAGTACGTGACTTGGCACAACGTAGCGCCGAAGCGGCGAAAGAAATCAAAACCTTAATTGATGAATCTGTCCATCGTGTTAACCAGGGTTCAGAATTGGTGAATAATGCGGGACAAACGATGGATGAGCTGGTTAGGTCGGTGAACCAGGTAACTGATTTAATGGCTGAAATTGCTGCTGCCTCTGATGAACAGAGCCGTGGCATTCATCAAGTTGCTCAAGCCGTCAGTCAGATGGATCAAGTCACCCAGCAAAATGCTGCATTGGTGGAACAGTCTGCCGCTGCCGCCGCTGCCCTTGAAGACAAGGCGGACATGTTGGTAAAAACTGTTGCGCAATTTGAACTGCCCGACAATTTGGAAGATGAGTACGATCATCAAGCGACCGCTACATCAAACATGACTGATGAGCATGTTGTAAATCAACTACGCTGAGGTCAGATGAAAGCCAATTCAATAGCTTCAGATACTGAAGCTACTGCACCGCTGAACTTTATGCTTCAGCGACATGCTTTGTCGGATGCGCAATTTGGGCGCATCTGCCAGTTTATCTATCAAAGGGCTGGCATAGTACTGGCAAAAAGTAAACGTGAGATGGTATACAACCGTTTAGTCAGGCGGCTTCGTGTATTAGGACTTAATGATTTTGGTCAATATCTGTCAATTCTGGAGCAAGACAGTCACAGCAAAGAATGGGAATCTTTTATTAATGCATTGACCACCAATCTCACTGCATTTTTCAGGGAAGTTCATCATTTTCCTATTCTGGCCGCTCATGCCAGCGGGAAAAATGGCGGAACATACCGTGTTTGGAGTGCTGCCGCTTCAACCGGGGAGGAGCCATATTCTATTGCAATGACCTTGTGTGATGCACTGGGGCATCGGTCAAATCGGATAAAAATTATTGGCAGCGATATTGATACCAGTGTGCTGGAAAAAGCCAGGCAGGGTATTTATCGACTGGAAGAATTACAGTATCTGAGTGAAAGTCAAAAGAAAAAATATTTTTTCAAAGGGGTTGGACGCTTTGAAGGATATGCACGGGTTCGTCCTTTACTGGCTGAAATGGTGAGTTTTCAGCATTTGAACCTACTGGATTCTGATTGGGCACTCGAAGGTAAATTTGATGCGATATTCTGCCGTAATGTTATGATTTATTTTGACAAAAAGACACAGGAAAGGATCTTGCGCCGTTTTGTCACTTTCTTAAAACCGGATGGTTTGCTCTTTGCAGGGCATTCCGAAAACGTCACTCAAATCAGCCGAGAGTTCTACTTGCAAGGACATACCGTTTACGGTGTCAATCGGGCAAGGAGGGGTCATGAATAAAATAACTGTTCTTTGTGTGGATGATTCGGCGTTAATGCGTCAAATCATGCGGGAAATTATCAATAGTCACCCTGATATGGAAGTTGTGGATTGTGCGCCGGATCCATTCGTTGCCCGTGATTTAATCAAAAAGCACAACCCGCAGGTATTAACACTGGATGTTGAAATGCCACGTATGGATGGCATTGATTTTTTAGAAAAATTAATGCGGTTACGTCCTATGCCTGTTGTGATGGTTTCTTCTCTGACTGCAAAAGGTTCGGAAATTACATTAAAGGCACTGGAACTGGGTGCTGTGGACTTTGTGACTAAGCCACAATTGGGTATCCGTGAAGGTATGTTAGCTTATAGCGAACTGATTGCCGAAAAAATCCGTGCCGCAGCCCAGGCTAAAATCAGTCCTGTGGAACCGATATCTATAAGTACTGCACCACTGAATTTCAAACCACTATTATCCAGTGAAAAACTCATCGCAGTAGGGGCATCGACAGGAGGAACAGAAGCAATCAAAAACCTGCTGCAACCCCTGCCGATCACCAGTCCGGCTTTATTAATTACTCAACATATGCCTCCGGGTTTTACCCGTTCTTTTGCACAACGACTTAATAAACTGAGTCAGATCACGGTAAAAGAAGCTGAGGATGGGGAACGTGTCCTGCCGGGACATGCCTACATTGCACCTGGCGATCGTCATATGGAACTTTGCCGCAGTGGTGCCAATTATCAAATCATGATAACGCATACCCAGCCAGTTAATCGCCATCGTCCTTCTGTTGATGTTCTCTTTCGTTCCGTTGCTAAATCTGCCGGGCGCAATGCGGTAGGCGTTATTTTAACTGGCATGGGTAATGATGGCGCGGCGGGTCTGCTGGAAATGAAGCAGGCAGGGGCTTACACATTGGCACAAAGCGAAAAAAGTTGTGTCGTATTTGGCATGCCACGTGCCGCGATCCAGTTAGGGGCGGTAGATGAAATCATGGATTTGCAAAAAATCAGTAAAACGATGCTGGCCAAAATCAGTGCGGGGCAATCGGTTCGTATTTAGTCGTTGTATTTGGTAGTTGTATTTGATGTTAATTTTTGCAGCGCTGTGCTGCTGGATAAGTGAAATTCCAAGGAGTTTTTATGGCAAGTAAGGATCTGAGATTTTTGGTCGTCGATGATTTTTCAACTATGCGTCGAATTGTGCGTAATCTACTGAAAGAGTTGGGGTTCAACAATGTAGATGAAGCACAGGATGGGGCAGAAGCGTTGACTAAACTCCGCACTGCCGAATTTGATTTTGTGATTTCTGACTGGAACATGCCAAATATTGATGGCCTTGAGTTGTTGAAAACGATTCGCAATGAAGAAAAGCTGGCCGCTTTACCTGTCCTGATGGTAACGGCGGAGGCAAAAAAAGAGAATATTATTGCAGCAGCACAAGCCGGCGCTAGCGGTTATGTTGTGAAACCGTTTACTGCGGCTATTTTGGAAGAGAAACTCAATAAAATATTTGAAAAATTGGGGCTCTAAGGAGACAAAATGAGTGAAAATCCAGTCATGCCGAGAAGTGAGGCGATTTCAACCAGTGAAATAATCAGCCGGATTGGGCAGTTAACCAGAATGCTGCGCGATAGTTTACGTGAGCTGGGATTGGATCAAACTATCGCTCAGGCGGCTGAAGCGATCCCAGATGCGAGAGAGCGATTAAATTACGTTGTTCAAATGACAGCACAAGCGGCTGAAAGGGTGTTGAACTGCGTTGAAGTCGCACAGCCTCGTCAGAACGAATTGGAATCGTCTGCAAAAGCCTTGAGCCAACGTTGGGATGAATGGTTTGCAAATCCGAAAAATTTAGCGCTGCCCGATGCCCGCTCACTGGTAACGGACACGAGAAACTATCTGAATCTCGTCCCTGATCATACTTCATTTACCAACACCCAATTGCTTGAGATTATGATGGCGCAAGACTTTCAGGATCTGACCGGGCAGGTAATTAAACGGATGATGGAAGTCATTCAGGAGCTGGAAAAACAGTTGGTCATGGTATTAATGGAAAATATGCCTTCTGACCAGATGGCTAAAGCGAAAAAAGAGAACGATAGTCTTCTTAACGGCCCTCAGGTTAACCAGAATGGTGCTGGTGTTATTACCAATCAGGAACAGGTTGATGATTTGTTGGATAGTTTAGGTTTTTGATAACGCGTGTCATTGTTTTAACAACGAACAGAACTTTATATTTTTGGTGCGTTTGGGTGAGCCGGATGGCTGGCCCAAACGCCTGCTTCGACGGCATTAATTCAGGTTATGCAGAGGAAAGCATTGTGGCGTTGATTGATAAAGTCATTAAGTTAAAAGATTCATTGGTTTCTTACCGTCAGGAATTGCCAGAAAATTCGCAAAATAACAAAAAACCAATTGTCTTCTTACATGGCACAAATAGTCGTGGTAACAGTAGCTTTGGAGAGATAAAAAAGGCGTTTAGCAGTGACCGAACCGTTATCATCCCTGATTATGCAGGATGTGGAAATTCTGAACTACCGTCAGAAACATTGACTATTGAGCACCTGGTGGAACAAGTTGCTGCTGTGATAGAAGATAGCAGTAATTTTCCTGTTGATTTAGTCGGTGTTTCTCTGGGTGCCGTCGTTGCGGCAGTTGTAGCAGCCAAATACCCAAAGTGCATTGATAAATTAATATTGACTGCACCGTGGGCGACAAGCAGTGATCCCCGCCATCAATTGCTATTTAATACCTGGTTACATTTGGAATTGAATGATAAACCATCAGCGATGGCTTTCGCTTTATCACATGCCTTAAGTCCCGAGTTTCTCTCATCGCTGGGTCATGAAACCCTACAGCGGATCTGCTCTCAACCTGGAGAAAAAGAGATAGAAAAACGGATTGCATTGGGATTAACCATAGACATAAAAGAGTATCTTACTCAAATAGATAAAGACACACTGGTTATTGGATTAAACAGTGATACATTGATCCCGCCTTATCTGGTACGTGAAGTTCATAAAAATATTAACAACAGTACATATAAAGCTATTAACAGTGGTCACGCAGTACACATTGAAAAACCCACAGAGTGGGTGAGTTTGATAAAAGATTTTATAAGCTAATTCATTACCTTACCTACAGGTAAATACTTATAAATTGTTGACAACGAGACATTGTAAATAATCGACAACTGCTTTCGGCTGTGCCCTTTATTGAGTAATCTGGCGGCTTGTTGTCGATTTTCCTCGGTAAATACCACCGGTCGTCCACCAATTCGCCCTTGTTCCCGTGCTGCGGCTAGACCTGCATTGGTTCTTTCCACAATCAGTTCACGTTCCATTTCTGCCAGTGCACTCATCACATGGAAGAAAAACCGTCCCATTGCTGTACTGGTATCAATACTGTCGGTCAGGCTTTGAAAGTGAATACCACGTTCATGCAATTCTGAAATCAGTGTGACCAGATTCTTCACACTACGCCCTAACCGATCCAACTTCCAAACCACCAGCGTATCACCAGACTTGAGATGTTTTAAGGCGCGTTTTAGCCCCGGACGATTAGCCGTTTTCCCGCTGATCTTGTCTTCAAAGATCAGCTCACAGTGAATGCTGACTAACGCATTTCTTTGCAAATTGCTATTTTGGTCATTTGTTGACACTCGGATGTAACCAACTCTTGCCACAGATAGTCCTTTAGTTACCCTGGAACTATTTTAAAGTAAATAATACGCATTTATTTGCTATAAAAAACCTTTAATTTATTTAATGTCGAGATAAAAATTTAATTATGGGGGGGATATCAGAGTAAGGATGTAAGAAGAATTATTATTCATAAGATTGATAAAGAATAACCTTAACGAGTGACTCAACTCACAGTATCCATTTTTTCTTGCCAAAGATACTCAATTAATCCTCGCTTATTTTCCCAAAATGCTCTTTATTTAATTGAAATTATTTTGTTGCCAACTTGTTAAGTTAAATGCCGAGGGTGTATATGGAATTAATTACACAATGGTTAAGTACGTTAAACGGGGTAGTATGGGGTGTTCCCATGCTAGTTGGGCTTTTGGGGATTGGGATCTTCATGCAAATCCGCTTGTCCTTCCTGCCGATCCGTAAACTCGGCACGGGATTCAAATTACTCTTTCAAAAAAATGAACAACGGGGTGAAGGTCAAATTTCACCTTTTAACGCACTCATGACAGCTTTGTCAGCGACAATCGGAACCGGAAATATCGCAGGTGTGGCGACAGCCATTGTGATGGGTGGGCCGGGAGCCATGTTCTGGATGTGGATGACTGCATTGGTGGGTATGGCAACGAAATATTCGGAAGCGGTACTGGCGGTACGTTTCCGTGAAACCGATAAAAACGGTAATTACGTTGGCGGCCCGATGTATTACATCAAAAATGGCTTGGGAAAAAAGTGGATTTGGCTGGGAACTCTCTTTGCCTTCTTTGGCAGTATTGCGGGTTTTGGTATCGGCAATACGGTACAAGCCAACTCTGTCGCTGACGTATTACAAAGTAACTTTGGGATTGAAAAAACCATAACGGCCGGTATTTTGGTCGTTTTGGTTGGTGCCGTGTTAATTGGCGGTATCAAACGCATTTCTGATGTGGCAGGTAAATTAGTGCCTGTGATGACTGTCGGTTACTTTGGGGCAGGGGTTATTGTTTTGGCACTCAATTTTACCGCTATTCCCGATGCATTTGCTTTAATCATTAAATCCGCTTTTACTCCCGTTGCGGCACAGGGTGGATTTGCTGGTGCAGCAGTTTGGGCGGCGATCCGTTTTGGTATTGCCCGTGGTGTATTCTCTAACGAAGCGGGCATGGGAAGTGCACCTATTGCCCACGCAGCGGCAAAAACCCAAAACCCCATTCGTCAGGGTTTAATTGCCATGCTGGGAACCTTTATTGATACGATCGTCGTCTGCTCCGTGACGGGCTTGACCATTGTTATTACCGGTGGCTGGCTGACAGGTCAAACAGGCGCAACACTGACCGCCGCTTCCTTCTCAGCCGTGATCCCGGGAGGCAACTATATCGTTGCTGTTGCCCTGGCTATTTTCGCCTTTACAACCATTTTGGGGTGGAGTTTTTACGGTGAGAAATGTATCCAATATTTATTGGGTCCAAAAGCGATAGTGCCTTTTCGTATCGCCTGGATTATCGCGTTGCCGATTGGTGCTACTCAGTCGTTAACCTTTGTCTGGTTGCTGGCGGATACCCTTAATGCCATGATGGCGATCCCCAACCTGATAGCCATTGCCTTTCTCAGTCCGGTTGTTTATCGTCTGACGAAAGATCATATTCGTGATGTTAATGCCGATAGTATTGATATCAAGGCACCCATTAAAACGGATTGAAAAACGCGTTGAGATGGCTGATAGCAGCCATCTCAATTCAAGACTGTTATCATAATGCCTCAAATACCCCCGCAAATTTTGCAGTGTTCCCGCCATTGAATTTCTGGGCTTTTGTCATGCTTAACATAATTTTATTTGCCCTCTCCTGCCGGCAAATTTTCTGCATGTAATCATGAACGCTCACCAAGGAAAGCTGTGGCTGAAGATAGCGATCTCGAAAAAACCGAAGAACCCACACCCCATAAACGGGAAAAAGCTCGCAAAGAGGGGCAAATTGCGCGTTCTAAGGAACTCACTTCAATCCTGATGTTAGCGGGAGGGGTAAGCCTGCTCTGGATGAGTGGACAATCGATGACTCATGAACTTTCCCTGATGGTGTTTGAAGGATTTAATTTCGACCATAACATGGTCAGTAACGACAAACAGATGGTGCAACAAGTCGGGCGATTACTGAAACAAGCGGTCTGGGCGCTGTTGCCGGTTTTTATCGGTTTGGTATTGGTTGCCCTCAGTGCACCCGCATTGATGGGAGGGCTGCTATTCAGCTCAAAATCCATCAAATTTGACTTGGCTAAACTGAATCCCCTCTCTGGTCTGAAGAAAATCTTTTCCATGAATGCACTGGCTGAATTATTCAAAGCCATTTTGAAGGCATCACTGGTGGGATGTGGTGCAGCCCTGTTTATCTGGCTTAACTGGCCTACTATGCTCAACTTGGCTGCCCAGCATCCGCTGATAGCCTTGAGCGATGCCATGATGATGCTGATTTTTGCCAGTTACATTGTCTTATTTATGTTGATACCTATGGTCGCGTTTGATGTGCTTTATCAGATCCGTAGTCACCTGAAAAAATTGAGAATGACCCGTCAGGAGATCAAGGATGAATTTAAGGAACAAGAAGGGGATCCACATGTAAAGGCAAGAATTCGTCAACAACAGCGAGCAGCTGCACGTAAGCGCATGATGGCGGATGTGCCGAAGGCGGATGTCATTGTCACCAACCCGACTCATTACGCCGTTGCCTTGCAGTATGACAGCAAAAAAATGAGCGCTCCTAAAGTATTGGCAAAAGGGGCAGGACTCATTGCCTTGCGTATTAAAGAAATGGGTGCGGAAAATCGCATCCCATTACTGGAAGCTCCACCTTTGGCACGGGCGTTGTTTCGCCATGCTGAGGTTGGCGGCTTTATTCCTGCGGCGTTATATGCAGCTGTCGCAGAAGTGCTTGCCTGGGTTTACCAATTGAAACGTTGGAAACAGGAAGGTGGCCTGAAACCGAAAAAACCTGAAAATCTGCCAGTGCCGCCAGCACTGGATTTTGCTGGAGAAAATAATCGTCATGGCTAATCTGGCCTCATTACTACGTTTATCAGGAAATCGTTTACCGGGGAATATAAAAGGCTCCCAGTGGCAAATGCTTGCAGGGCCTGTTCTGATCCTCATGATCTTGTCGATGATGGTACTGCCGTTGCCACCATTCCTGCTTGATCTGCTATTCACTTTCAACATCGCGCTTTCCATTATGGTCCTGCTGGTGGCAATGTTTACCCGCCGGACGCTGGATTTTGCCGCATTTCCGACCATTTTGCTATTTTCAACCTTACTGCGTCTATCACTTAACGTCGCTTCTACGCGAATAATCCTGCTGGAAGGGCACTCAGGATCTGCCGCAGCTGGGCAAGTTGTAGAAGCCTTCGGTCACTTTCTGGTCGGTGGTAATTTTGCCATTGGTATCGTCGTTTTCGTTATCTTGATCCTGATTAACTTTATGGTTATTACCAAAGGTGCAGGGCGTATTGCAGAAGTTGGTGCGCGCTTTGTATTGGATGGGATGCCGGGTAAACAGATGGCGATAGATGCTGATTTGAACGCTGGATTGATCGGCGAAGATGAAGCCAAAAAACGCCGGGCCGACGTTACGCAGGAAGCGGATTTTTACGGCTCAATGGACGGTGCGAGCAAATTTGTACGTGGCGATGCGATTGCCGGACTCATGATACTGGTGATCAATATTATTGGTGGTTTGATCGTTGGTGTCGCTCAACACGGCTTATCTTTGGGGGATGCCGCAGAAGCCTATACCTTGCTGACCATTGGTGATGGATTGGTTGCTCAGTTGCCTGCATTAATTATCTCCACAGCGGCAGGTGTTATCGTAACGCGTGTAGCGACGGATGAAGATGTTGGCCAGCAAATGGTGACCCAGCTTTTCAACAATCCCAAAGTCATGATGTTGAGTGCGGGTGTACTCGGTCTGCTTGGGTTGGTGCCGGGAATGCCAAATTTTGTCTTTTTGTTATTTACGGCCGCTTTGGCGGGCGTGGGCTATTTCCTCTTGCGTAAGGACAAAAATCCGCTGGTGGCACAACATGAAGAGATGAAAGCGGTGGAAGAGCAGCAACAAACCGCAGAAGCCTCATGGTCGGATGTGCAACTGGAAGATCCACTGGGTATGGAAGTGGGTTATCGTTTGATCCCCATGGTGGACTTTCGCCAAAACGGCGAATTGCTGGGTCGTATTAGCGGTATTCGCAAAAAATTTGCGCAAGAAGTGGGATATCTGCCCCCCGTGGTGCATATTCGTGACAATCTTGAATTGGCACCCGCCAGCTACCGTATCATGATGAAAGGCGTAGAAATTGGGCGTGGCGAAGCCCATCCGGGACGATGGTTGGCGATTAATCCGGGTGGAGCTGTGGGCGAATTGCAAGGTGACTTGACGACAGATCCCGCCTTTGGTCTGGCTGCTGTCTGGATTGATGACAGCCTAAGGGAACAGGCGCAAGTGCAAGGCTATACTGTTGTAGCGGCCAGCACGGTTGTTGCCACTCACCTAAACCATTTACTATCCCAGCATTCCAGTGAGCTATTTGGAAGGCAGGAAGCGCAGCAATTGTTTGAGCGAGTCAGTCAGGAAATGCCAAAACTGACAGAGGATTTTATTCCTGATGTAGTCAGCCTGACAACTTTGCATAAAGTTTTGCAAAACCTGCTGGCAGAACAAGTGCCGATCCGCGATATGCGTACGATTGTTGAAACACTGGCAGAACATGCTCCGGTACAGAAAGATCCTTATGAATTGACTGCCATTATTCGAATCGCACTTGGCAGAGCGATTGCCCAGAAATGGTTCCCGGGTGCGGATGAAATCAAAGTCATTGGTCTGGATACCGGATTGGAAAGATTGCTGCTGCAAGCACTGCAAAATGGTGGTGGATTGGAGCCAGGTTTGGCAGAAAGTTTGGAACGTCAGGCGGCAGAGGCATTGGAGCGCCAGGAAATGTTGGGAGCGCCATCTGTATTATTGGTCAACCATGCACTTCGTCCACTGATGTCTCGCTTCTTGCGACGTGTACTGCCTAGATTAGTTGTACTGTCCAACCTTGAAATCACCGACAATCGTCAAATCAGAATGACGGCAACGATTGGGGGGGCGAGGTAGTCTTAATAAACACACTGTCTTGACGAAAAAATAATGAATATACTCGATAAACTTCAGGTTGTAATCCGCAAGACGACGCGAGGCCTTATATTTCCCCGCTGCGCGGGGAAATATAACACGCACCTTGAAGTTGGATTGGTATATAAGGTGATCGCTTCGGCGATCACCTTATTATGGATTACTCTGCACTCATACAGGCTCATTACTTATAATCGACAGTGAAGGTGGCTGTGGCATTAACGCTACCGGCAATGACGGTATTACTGGTTTGATAATACTTTGCCTTATATGACAATGTCTTCAAAGAATTTATCGTGCCAAGAGCTTGCTGTTCACCAAACCTCACAGGATTGTCCCTGTCATCTAACATCTGAATGCCGATCCCTGTTGCTGATGAGGTTGAATCAGCATTTATCACGCCATTTGTATTAGTCTTTCCCGGCTCCCAGGTAATATTCGCGTTCGGGGACCCTTTGCACTGCACATTGATCTCGAAAGAACACCCACCGGCGGTATCACCTATATTTTTAAAGTGATTTTTTGATACAGCTCCCATCGGAACATGAATAATCGGCGTGGTTATTGCACAAGATCTTGCCGTGATGTTAAAAGAAGGGATTTTATAAGTGAAAACCGTATTGTGATCTCTATCATCAGCCATCGTTATTATTATTTCATTGACTGTTCCTGATTGAACTTCTTCATTGATCTTTATATAAAATTTACTGCTCAATGTTCTTCCTCGTGGTCCGTAGCCGATCCCTCTTGAACTGTTCACAGTCATGGTCTGAGACACTACACCATCAGGTTGGAGTTCCCATTTAAATTTGACACCAGGAAGACTGGTTTCATGATAACCATTTTTGAAGGAACCTACATTTACTCCAGTAATGGATTTTACGTATATATGCTGCTTGCTTATATAGCATTGTATCCACAACTCGTTATTGGAGGCGTGTTTTGTGTTTGGAAGATTTTTATAGTCAACATAAATATCATCAAATTTGACTATTTTTTGCATACTATTCGCCTTACATACTGCGGCTATAACCCGCGTTGAATAGCTTCCCGCGACAATAACAATGAATAATGCCAATAAAAAGTTATTCGCTTTAATTTGAAAGTGATTATTACGTTCAACATTAAACATGATAAATTCCTTTTAGTTGCGGCAATCAGCAATCAGGCGTAATACGCCTGACTTTTCGGACAGCATTGATAAATCTGTTTTTGCATGACATTGTTGATCCTTATTTTTTCCCCATTGTACTTTTATTTCTGCCTGCTCGGGGACAGCATTCAGATACAACTCACCGTCATCGCCAACAATCCCGCTACTGTCACTGTTTGTTAACGCTGCGCTGGCACCGAAAGGCACAGGTTTGCCGTTGTAACGTAATGCCACCAATATGCGATACCCTTGACGAACGCGAAAATCGGCAGCAACCACGGCCCCGCGAGTCGGTACAATGTGTTGCACTGAATTGTCAAGGTCAATGCCATCTGCCAGCATCTCAGTATCCAGGGCAATCCGGTTGTAGGTATAAGGTTCGATCGACGGGATGACGGCATAGCCACGTGAATCTGTTTTAATTTCACTGTGATTTAAAATAGTTGTTTCGGCTGCACCCGCCGCTTTGACCAGTGCGACGGTTTCACCCAATGGCTGGGAAAACGTAATGCCGTCTTGATGGGCGACAATACCGCCAGACAGCCCGTAGTTAAGCGATTGCCCAGTATCACTGTAGCTGTAGCCCAGATTCACACGACCAGAAGAATGGCTGTATTCCAGAGAAACACCTCCGCCCACGCCTTCCATATTATTGCTGTGTTCTCCGTGGAGACTATATGACAAGGCATGAGCATCCAATGCGCTGCCACTAATCGTCAATTGTTGGCCTCCTCGACTGTGGTCATTTCTATTCATGCTGTAAGTTACCCATCCATTAGGCAGCCACTGCCCCAGTGGAATAGAAACGTTAAACGATGCCTGCATATCCTTACTCTTCATGGATTCATGACTGGCATCGTAGGAAAGATTCAACCCATAATTGATCCCAGCAAGGTTAATGTTATAACCGGTAGATAATGATTGATTGGAACCTTGTTTTCCCCAGTAATCTTGCTGATAGGCAGACACATAAATATTGCCAAAATTCCCCATCCCTTGGTTTAGAGTCAGCTGCAATTGGTTACGCTTATTTTGTGCGCGGCCGGCTTCTTTTCTGACTGAATATTCATTCGCCTCTGCAAATGAATAGTATTCTGGTGTGGAATAGCGATACCCGGCCAATGTCAGGGATGTCCCCGTTGTCTCAATACTTTTCGTATATTGGATTCGATATGATCGCCCTTGTTTACGTTCATTTTCCTGCAACCAGGTATCAGCTTGTGTCATATCCAGAGAAATCGCACCAAAATTCCCTAAACCCATCCCCAGGCCAGCGTTAAACGCCCGGTAGTTTTCTGCTACCTGAATACCAGATAGCAAACTTAACCGATTGGAGAGTCCATAGATAAATGTCGCTTCGCTAAAATAAGGTTTATCAGCGCTGTCATTGGAATAACGGTAACGTCCCAGAGTAACCTGATATTTTAATTGTCCTTCTCGCTGCATCATTGGCACTGATGAAAATGGTTGTACAAATTTACGCTGCCGCCCGTCCTTTTCGGTGATCGTGATATCCAAATCACCGGAGCCGGAGGTTGAATAAAGATCCGTAATAACAAAAGGCCCTGGCGGAACATAGCTTTCGTAGATGACGTAATTATTTTGGCGGATCGTTACACGCGCATTGGTTTGAGCAATACCCCGGATAATTGGCGCAAATCCACGCTGGCTGCTGGGCAACATTAAACTATCGGATGTCATAGAAGCACCGATAAACGGCACGCTTTCAAATATATCTCCGTCAGTAACGGTTTCGCCAAGAATTATTTGGCTTTTTAGTTCTGGAATGTCCCGTTGGATGTAGCTGTTAATGGATGAAAAACGACTCTCATCTTTATTTTTTCCAGAATGATAGTTATAAACTGATTGATTCCTTATACGCCAGGCTCCGATATTTATTCCGCTTTGTAAATTTAAAAAGTAGCTTTGTTTTTTTATGTTTTTATTATAATTTTCCGATCCACTAAAGTTATAGCTCATTAAAAATGCGGTCTCTCCATGTTGCCATAAATGTGATGCCACAGTATCTCTGGCTTGATTATCCAATACTGCCTGAGGAATACTGATATCCAGACGTTGCTCATAGAAATCAAATGAGGTTGATGCCTGTAGAATATATTCGCTAATATCATCAATAACTTGCTCAGGAGAGAGTTTCATCAGCGCAGGAAAAACTGACATTTTCACGCCATACTGTTTTAAATCATCGACCGTTAGTTGTGGAGACAGTTTCCCGTTTTTTAGTTTAATAAAATTAACCTGTTTTGTGTCTTTTTCTTTCCCGTTAAGAAATATGTTCACCTGATACTGACCCGGTAATTGACCACCGGGGAATGAAAATACGCTTAAATCAATCACCGATTGAGTATCATCTAATTCCAATGCTGATGATCGAAAGTAATCCTGTGCCGTGACGGGTAATGATAGCAATATGGAAAAACATAAAATAAAGACTGAAAGTAAACATGTTGGCATAATTGTGCCGCCACTCGTTTTATATTTAACAAATATGATTTTTCGTCCCCTATCTTTATCTTTTATCTTCTTTTTGAGGCAGATTTTTACTTACCTCTTTGCTTATGCCACCATGACTATTAATGCTATTCCAGCTGACTAAGCCTGATGATTCAGATGGCAGGACGAAATGCGCTACACCTTGCGGAGCGATCATGTCAGTACCCGTCAGGATTTTCCCGGCTACTTTGAGCTGCCCGATGGTTACATAATAATTACTGGGGTTTCTGACCTCAAGTTGGTGACCAATGCGACAAAATGTCAGCGTCTTATAAGCTTCTTCAGAATCACCTTCAATGCCTTCAGGCCGATAAAACAGTTTGATCCGAGTTTTCACCGCAATCAATAAAGTATTCTGCTCGTTTTCTTGTACGGGAGGGATAGACTTCACATTAAGGTAAAAAACCGATTCCTTATCATCAGGTAAATGCCCGCCGATACGGACAATACGAAGAATACTTTCTTTGCCAGCATCCAAACGAAATAGCGGGGGAGTCACAATGAAAGGAGCTTTTTCTCCTTTTGAATCCGTGGTGATAAAAGACTGAATTAAATAAGGCCGGCTTTCGTCAGAGTTTTTCACTGAAATTGAAGTTTCTTTTTTATTTCCTTTATAAATAACACGGGTTCCACCAATAGTTACACCCGCCCAGGAAGGAGATATAAAGAATAATAATATAATCGTTATTTTTTTCGTTAACATATACGATGTAAATATTTTTTTTATTTTATCTTTCATTATTACATGACTACTTATGATATTAATAGCTCCTGGCCGCAGCCGTAAAAGTGCCACTGCGGCCAGGGAATAAATATTTATTTCCCAATTCAACTTCAAGATGCGTGTTATATTTCCCCGCGCAGCGGGAAAATATAAGGCCTCGCGTCGTCTTGCGGATGGCAACTTGAAGTTTATCGGGTATAACTAATTAATTTTTATCTGTAATTTATATTAAAATGAAGTGTGGCATCAGCCGTTCCGGCTGTAGGGTTATCTCCATTAGATACATAAGCCGCTTTTAAAGGTATTACCATATCGGATTTACTGGTTTTATCAGAGAATGAGTAAGTGGAAGATAAATTTATCTGCTTATCACTTTCGTCATAAATGCCAATGCCAATCCCTTTTGAACTTGAAGATGTGTTTAATGCCAATAAATTTGCATTTTTGGAATCCACCTGACTCCCAGAAAATGTAACGTCCATTGTAATAGGTGCAGACGGATCAACAGGGCACCCAGTTAATTTGATCTTAAAATTCCTTTCGCTTCCCGCAACTTTAATTCCCGCTGTTTTTATATCGCTTTTGAGATGTGTCCCCATGTTCACAACCTTGTCAGTATCATCACTAACAGTGCAAGTGGTTTCTATAATTCTCCCCGTGAATTTTACTTCCCCGGTTGTTGCCGGAGGTGCCGCATAAGAAATATTACTTACTGAAGCCAATATTGCAACAATAAAAGATGAAACTAAAACATTCTTCATTTACATATCCATAACAATCATAATATAAAACTACTTATTATGTATAACGCAAAATAATAACGCGTTATAACAAAAAGATTCGGGCACAGTTTTTTGTGCGCAGAAGAAAAATTTACCTTATGAATCAAAAAAGATCAACAAAACTATCGGTATTCACGATCAATTAACAATATATTGATAGGATTTATCAATCAAGGAAAGGTAAAGAATTTGAGAAGAGCATTGTTCGTCCAACTCTCAAATGAGCGTGACTTATCATCTCTTTAAATTATTTGATACTCATTTTATGATGCTAAAACCACCTCTTAAGCGTGAGGTAATAATAAGTTTCATCAATATAATGAGAATTATTTTCTTTTTTATCAGGCGAGGAAGAAATACAGATACACAGAAACAGACCCCTTATCATTGCCAATAAACCAAGAGGTCTGTAGAACTTACTGCTTAGGCAGTAACCGAATGATCAAACGCTGATCTTGTGGCCTGATAGCGCTGAATGATGACGGGCCTGGCCGTCTGCACCATAAAGAGAAGGGCTGTGGTGAGTTTTCAGAAAAGCGATTGCTTGACTGTTCAACTCAATATGTTGTTCCAGTAAAAATCCGTTATGTGAATTTAAATCACAGATACGTTCAACAGATTGACTAATTTGACTCCATAATACGGCTAACACTTTATGGTTAGCATAAGGCGCATTTATTTTTAGCGTGTCATTTAACTGCTGGCGTTTTCGTTCAGCATGATCGAGTGCTGAAAGCAAAAATGTCTTTTGTTCTGTCACACGATGTAACTGATTCGCGTCAATAAAGCCTTCGCTTAATATGTGCTGTTCTTCTGCCATAGTTTGCGAAAGCGAATTTAAGTGTGCGCTTTGCTGTTCAAGCAAGAGTTGAAGTTCTTCCATTTATGGCTCTTTAAATTTTAGTGTTTATTTATCATATTCCATGTTTTCAAGGGCCTCCCTAAATAGAGCATCAGCAATTTTACCGCTGTCCATCGTTAGGGTTCCCTTTGCAATGGCTTCTTTCAATTGTTGTACTTTTTGGATATTAATATCCTGACTGCTTGGCTGGACGAGCTTTTTCTGCGCTTCGCTCAACTTAACTTGTGTATCTGCGCTTTTTTCTGCAACAGCCACAATTCTGCGAGTGCTCTGAGCACCTTCATTGGCATTGCGTTGCTGTAAAGCAGCTATAGCCAGTAGAGGTTGAGTGCGTTCAATACTCATAATCGTAATCCTTTAATCAGGCATTATTTATTTGTCTTAGGTAGCAGGCGATATACCGCTGGCATGCCTGTAAATCATGGTCTGTTGGTTATATCGGCGTGAAAAAATAAAACTTTAGCCATTTATAACATCATTTTTACACTGCCATTTTCTTGAGCTGCACCCGTAATAACCTGTCCAGAGTTCAGGCGGACACGGATATTATCAAAACTCGCGGCGTTGTTAATTGCTTTTCCTTCGTAACGCACCTGAAAATGGTGTCCATCTACGGTGACAACTACATTTTGCCCGGCTTGAATTGCCCAGGGACGCCGGATCATATTACGTGTGATGAATTGTCCGGCAGGGATGTTGCGCAGTGCAATACCATTTTGTATGGCCTTGCTGTTACGGATTATGTCATTTGGCAGCTTATCTAAGGAACCCGTTTTTACTTGAAAATCTTTTTCTGTCAGGACCGCATTGCGGTTAATGGCCCGCTTAGAAACCCAATAAGGGCCGACGACATTGACATAAACCTGAACAAAACGGCGTTGCTGACCACAAGTCACAGGAACGGAAAGGTTACCCCAATTTTTGTTGCTAAGTAACGGTTGTATTTCAGGGTGTTCACAAGCGGGCCATTGTTGTTCAGGTGTTTTGATTTCGACTAAGACCTTATGATTCAATGGGCGATGGATCTGCCTGAAATAGTCATCTATTAATTGCGGTAACGGGTTTCCCCAGGCTAAAGCGCTGCCGAAAACAAAAAATAGATTAAGGAAAAAGGCAAACAACCCGATAAACTTTAATGCAGGCATTTCACCACCTTGGATCCTGTTAGCGAACCATGATTTCAAAAAATATTCAGCACCTGTTGGATGTGAGCAGTGTAACTCGATTGATTATTCGTTAATGGGATAAATAGCAATTCAATTTGTTTCTATTCTTCGAATTACCTTTTTCTTCTCCGTTTATTCTGTTAGCTGCCTGGGGCTTATACCCAGCAAATTTCACGAACAGATCCGGGGGAGGAGTATGCTCGATAAATTAGATGCCGCCTTTCAGTTTCGACAAGAAGCGCTGGCACTGCGCAACCAGCGGCAGGAAATTTTGTCTGCCAACATTGCCAATGCGGATACCCCTGGCTATCAGGCGCGTGATGTCGATTTTGCTGCTCAACTAAAAAAAGTCATGGCACATGGTCGTGTAACCGGAGATGGCGTTGGGCTAACGCTGACTTCCGATCGACATATTCCCGTTCAGCCTCAAAAACGTCTGGAGATGGATCTGCTGTATCGGGTGCCATACCAGACAGCTATGGATGGAAATACCGTTGACATGGATATGGAACGCAGCAATTTCGCTGATAACAGCTTGAAATATCAGGCTGAACTCACGATGACGAATGCACAAATCAAAAGCATGATGTCAGTTCTACAGTCACAAGGATAATGGGAATGTCTCTACTCAGTATTTTTGATATTGCCAGCTCCGCGCTTTCTGCTCAGTCTCAGCGACTGAATGTCAGCGCCAGTAATATGGCGAATGCCGACAGTGTTGCGGGGCCGGATGGCGAACCATACCGGGCCAAGCAGGTTGTATTCCGCGTTGCTGCACCAGCAGGCCAAGAGGTTGGCGGTGTTCGCGTTAGTGAAGTGGTGGATGATCCATCACCTTTCCGTCTTGAATATCAGCCGGGCCATCCGCTGGCCGATGAAAAAGGTTATGTACGTATGCCGAATGTGGATGTGGTCGGGGAAATGGTCAATACCATCTCGGCTTCCCGCAGCTATCAGGCGAACGTTGAAGTACTGAATACCACCAAATCCATCATGTTGAAAACGCTGACACTGGGCCAGTAACAGGAATATCGTTATGGGAATTACCGTTCCAATTAATGAATCATTGGATAATTCAGCCGTCAGTGGGCTGTCTAACTTGACCCACCAAAAAACGCAAAGTAGTGGTGATATCAAAGATAATTTCTTGAATATCTTGGTTGCCCAGCTTAAGAACCAAGACCCGACCAACCCGATGGAAAACAGTGAATTGACTTCACAGATTGCGCAGATCAGCACTGTTGAGGGGATTGAGAAACTCAATAAGACGTTGGGTTCCATTGTCGGACAAATGGACAGTAACCACACGATGCAAAAGGTGGCCCTGATTGGCCGAGGTGTCATGGTGCCCGGCAATGAGATTTTGCTGGGTTCCAGCGCAGAAGAGGGCATCAGCACAACCCCAATCGGTTTTGAACTAGGCCGGCCTGCCGACACTGTCAAAGTGACCATCAGAGATAAAAGTGGCGTAGTTGTCCGGGAGATGGAATTCAATAAATTAGATCCCAACACATCCGAATATTTGAAGGCGGGCGTACACAGCTTCATATGGGATGGTAAAAACGCAGACGGCAATGTCGTGGAACAAGGCGCTTACAACTTCACCGTTTACGCAAGCCAACAGGATCAGGGATTGGGGATAACTTCCCTGAGATATGCCGAAGTTCAGGGCGTTGTGCGGCAGGAGAATAGCACTAAATTGGATTTAGGGCTGGTGGGTACGGTAAACATGGACGAAGTTCGTCAGATTCTTTAATTAAACGGAGGACATATGGCTTTTTCACAAGCGGTCAGTGGCTTGAATGCCGCTGCGAACAACTTAGACGTTATTGGTAATAATATCGCAAACTCGGCAACATACGGATTTAAGTCCAGCTCTGCGGCTTTTTCGGATGTATTCAGTGGCTCGGATGTCGGGTTGGGCGTCAAGGTTTCTGGCATGGTGCAGAACTTTAAGGATGGTTCAATCACCAAAACCAACGATCAATTAAATATGGCGATCACGCAGGGCGGTTTTTTCCGTATGCAGGATACCAACGGCAATATTTTTTATTCTCGCAATGGCCAGTTTAAAATGGATGCCGATCGTAATGTGATCGATATGCAGGGCATGAAATTGACCGGTTATCCGGCCATTCAGGGCAAAGAGGGTCCTGAAATTCAACAGGGTGCCGCACCAGGGCCAATTTCGATCCCAACGGATATGCTGACGGCCAAAGCGACGACAGAAGTCAAGATGAAGACTAACCTGAACTCGATGCATGACAAGATCGATACGAAAGCGAAGCCATTTGAACCAGGCGATAAAGATACTTTTAGCTACAGTTCCGGTATTTCGGTATACGATAGCCTCGGCAATGAACATAACATCAATGTGTTCTTCGTCAAAACAAATGATAACCAGTGGGATGTTTATGCCCTGGATACTTCGGTTAAGAATTCAGCGGCTCAAAAATTAAACACAGACAGCGTTCAATTTAATGGCACTGGTCAGCTTGCGGCAGCAACGACGGCTGAAAACATATTTGCTTTCAATATGCCAGCCCTGAATGGTTCTAATCCGGCAGAAGTCAAATTCGATTTTAACGGTAGCCAACAGCAGAGAGTCAAAGAATCCTCCGTTTCTAACCAGAAGCAGGACGGTTATGCGGCAGGTCACTTCACCAACTACCAGGTTGACGGTGATGGCAAAATTTACGGCCTTTATTCTAACGAACAGAAGCAGGTGTTGGGGCAGGTCGTCTTGGCAAACTTCTCCAACCCGGCCGGTTTGGCTTCACAGGGTGATAACGTTTGGATAGAAACCGGTGCATCGGGTAGTCCGGTTGTGGGCACGGCGGGTTCCGGTAACTTCGGTAAGCTTATCAGTAGCTCATTGGAATCATCAAACGTTGATATGAGCCAGGAGCTGGTCAGCATGATCGTCGCCCAGCGTAATTACCAATCCAACGCCCAGACCATCAAAACGCAGGACCAAATTCTGCAAACGCTGGTCAGCATGCGTTAATAGGCTCAGGCGGATAGCATTATGGATCACGTCATTTATACCGCTATGGGAGCTGCACGCCAAACGCTGGAGCATCAGGCTGTCACCACTAACAATCTGGCCAATGCGTCAACGCCGGGCTTTAAGGCCCAGCTTGCGGCACTGCGTGCCGTCCCCATTGAAGGCGAAACTTTACCGACCCGCTCGCTGGTTGTTGCCTCTACCCCTGGCATGGATAGCCGTCAGGGACCCATGAATTACACTTCCCGTCCGTTAGATGTGGCTGTCGGACAAGGTGGCTATTTGGCTGTCCAGCTTGAAGACGGGACAGAAGCCTATACCCGTAACGGCAGCATCCAAATTTCTCCCGAAGGGCAACTGATGGTGCAGGGACGCATGTTGATGGGCGAAAACGGGCCGATTGATGTTCCGCCGCAGGCCGAATTGACTATTGCGACAGACGGCGCCATTTCTGCCTTGATTGCCAGCGATCCGCCCACGTTATTGGGGCAGATTGGCAAGCTGAAAGTCGTCAAACCGGAAGCCAACCAGGTGGTGCGTGGTGACGATGGCCTGTTCCATTTAACGCCACAGGCGCGGGAACAGCAGGGCAATGAACTGGCGGCCAGTACCGAAGTGAAAGTGATGCCGGGTGTACTGGAAGGCAGCAATGTTAACCCGGTGGAAAGCATGGTCAACATGATAGCCAACGCGCGTCGCTTTGAGATGCAGATGAAAGTCATACACAGTTCCGATGAAAATGCACAACGGGCTAATCAAATTCTTGCTATGAGCTAATCGGGGGAGATAAATTCATGATCCGATCTTTATGGATTGCCAAGACGGGTTTGGATGCCCAGCAAACCAATATGGATGTTATTGCTAACAACTTGGCAAACGTTAACACCAATGGCTTTAAACGCCAGCGGGCAGTATTTGAAGATTTGCTCTACCAAACCGAGCGTCAGCCGGGAGCAATGTCATCTGAGCAGACTAATCTGCCCTCAGGTTTGCAGATTGGCACGGGGGTACGCCCAGTAGCGACGGAACGGCTGCACAGTCAGGGCAATATCGTCAAAGCCAGTACTAATGATGTGGCAATTTCAGGACGCGGCTTCTTCCAGATCCAGATGCCTGATGGCACCACGGCTTATACCCGTGATGGTTCATTTCAGAAAGACCAGAACGGCCAGTTGGTTACGGCCGGGGGGTTTCAGGTCGTGCCAGCCATCATCATTCCAGACAACACCACCAATCTCAGTATTGCCGCTGATGGGATTGTCAGCATAAAAGTGCAGGGACAAGCCGCTTTTCAACAGGTCGGGCAACTCACGCTGACGACGTTCATCAACGAAAGTGGGTTAGAAAGCATTGGTGAGAACCTGTATCTGGAAACCAACAGTTCCGGTGTTCCGGTGGAAAACACGCCAGGTATCAATGGAGCTGGAACGCTTCGTCAGGGCTTTGTCGAAACGTCTAACGTCAATGTGGCAGAAGAGTTGGTCAATATGATCCAGGTGCAGCGAGCCTATGAAATCAACAGCAAGGCAGTATCAACCTCTGATCAAATGCTGCAAAAACTGTCCCAGTTATAACCTAACCATTAATGGTGGGGGAACACGTTCCTCCACTATTTCTACGATAAATTTAAGAGCATAGAAGATGGATACAATGCCTGTTGCCGAAAGCCATGCTAAAAACCATGTAGCTTATGGCTCCACGGGTTTACGGAAAAACCAGAGAAATAAGTGGCGTATCAGCATATCTGTGACGGCACTCGCATTGTCGGCACTGACATTGGGGGGGTGTGCTTATATGCCGCACAAGCCACTGGTGAAAGGACAAACAACCGCAAACCCCACCGAAGCACCTGCTCCAACGCCAAATGGCTCTATTTTCCAAACGGTCCAACCGGTTTATTACGGCTATCAACCGCTGTTTGAAGACCGCCGTCCACGCAATATCGGTGATACGCTGATGATTATCTTGCAAGAGAACGTCAGTGCGAGCAAAAACTCTTCTGCCAATGCCAGCCGCAATGGAAAAACCAGTTTCGCAGCGGCCTTGACCCCACGCTTTCTACAGGGATTGATGGGAGGAGGAAAAACCGATTTAGGCATGGAGGGAAATAACGAATTTGGCGGCAAGGGCGGTGCAAATGCCAACAATACCTTCAGGGGCACCATTACGGTGACCGTAGACAGGCTGCTGGCCAATGGCAACCTGCATGTCGTGGGGGAAAAACAGATCGCCATTAATCAGGGCACGGAGTTCATCCGTTTCTCTGGCGTTGTTAACCCGCGCACCATTACGGGCAACAATACGGTGAGTTCCAACCAGGTTGCTGATGCCCGTATTGAATATGTTGGTGATGGTTATATCAACGAAGCGCAGCACATGGGGTGGTTGCAACGTTTCTTTATGAATATCTCACCGTTTTAAAACAGGATGGTCAGGATGAGAAAATTAGTCACCCGCCTTTTTACGCTATGGTTGGTGCTGTTCGGTACGTTCACCTCTGCCAGTGTTTTTGCGGAACGTATTCGTGATGTGACGACGATTGAGGGGGTCAGGGATAACGCACTGATTGGTTATGGTCTGGTAGTCGGATTGGATGGAACGGGTGACCAAACCATGCAGACGCCTTTTACCACCCAAAGCTTGAGCAATATGTTGTCGCAATTAGGTATCACCGTACCGGCCGGTACGAATATGCAGCTTAAAAACGTCGCCGCCGTGATGGTGACAGCAAAACTGCCCCCTTTTGCGCGTGTAGGGCAGAACATTGATATTGTCGTTTCCTCGCTGGGGAATGCCAAGAGTCTGCGTGGCGGGACATTGCTGATGACGCCGTTAAAAGGGGTAGATAACCAGGTTTATGCTTTGGCTCAGGGCAATATTCTGGTGGGAGGGGCAGGTGCGAGTGCCGGAGGCAATAGCATCAAAATCAACCAGCTTGCCGGCGGACGGATCTCCAATGGTGCCGTGATTGAGCGTGAATTGCCAACCCGGTTTGGTCAGAAAGGCACGCTGAATCTGCAACTGAATGATGATGATTTCGGGCTGGCTCAGAAAATCAGTGAGGCAATCAACCGGTTGAAAGGAACAGGGACGGCGACACCGTTGGATTCCCGCACAGTCCAGTTGCGTTTGCCGATTGAGAACAGCGAACAGGTGAAGTTTCTGGCGCAAGTACAGAACTTGTCTATCCGTGTAGATGCCGGTGATGCCAAAGTGATTTTCAACTCCCGAACAGGCTCCGTGGTGATGAACCGCAATGTGACGTTGGACAGTTGTGCGATTGCTCATGGGAGTTTGTCGGTGACTGTTGAACGTCAGATAGCCGTCAGTCAACCCAATACGCCATTGGCGGGAGGCAGTACCGTCGTGACCCGCAATACGGGCGTTGGTATTCAGGAGCAGGGAGGTGCATTGCAGCAACTCAGTGCCAGTGCGAATCTGACCCAGGTTGTGCGTGCATTGAATGCGTTGGGGGCAACGCCAACCGATTTAATGTCTATCTTGCAGGCAATGGAGAGCGCAGGCTGTCTGCGTGCGAAATTGGAGATTATCTGATGAATGACTTTCTGACGATGCCCGGTGCCGCTTACGATGTTAACGCCTTGCATTCATTGAAAGCTAAACTGTCACAGGAACCACAACAAGGGCTACGGCAAGTAGCCCAGCAACTGGAAGGCGTCTTCGTCCAGATGATGCTGAAAAGTATGCGTTCTTCGTTGCCGCAGGATGGCATTTTAAGCAGTGAGCAGACTCGTTTTTATACTTCGATGTACGATCAGCAAATTGCCCAGGATCTTTCCCAAAAGGGATTGGGATTTGCTGACATGATCGTGAAGCAATTCTCTAATGCGAATAATGTGCCCGATGGGTTAGCTGACAACGTGCCGCTGCCGCTGGATAATGAAATTCTGCAAACATTACCGAACCAGGCATTAGCGCAATTTATACGTCGGGCTATTCCGGCTCCTGATGGTATACCTGACTACACGTCTAACAACTCTTCTTCGGCTTTCGCCAAGGATTCGGCTAAGCCAAAATCATTGCCAATGCCCAGCGCCAGTTTTGTTTCCATGCTTTCCTTGCCGGCACAGTTGGCAAGCCAGCAAAGCGGTATTCCTCATTTATTGATTATTGCCCAGGCAGCGCTGGAATCCGGTTGGGGACAGCGAGAGATTCTGACTGCGGAAGGTAAGCCAAGTCATAATTTGTTTGGTATCAAAGCAGGGAAACACTGGAAAGGACCCGTCACCAATATCATGACGACGGAATACATTGATGGTGAGCCGAAGAAAATGCAGGACCGTTTCCGCGTCTATGGCTCTTACAGGGAAGCGATAACCGATTACGTTAATTTGCTGACGGATAATCCCCGTTACGCCAAGGTTGCACAATCAACCACAGCGGAGCAGGGAGCGCACTCCTTGCAAGAGGCAGGCTATGCCACCGATCCCAGTTATGCTCAAAAATTAGTGTCATTGATCCAGCAGTTAAAAAACACCGGCAATCAAATGGCAAAAGCCTATACCGCTGATTTCGATAACCTGTTTTAACGGGATGAATGTCACTCAAGAATCAGGGTATTTTGCCGATAACTGTAGCAGTGCATTACCTCCCACGATGGAGGCATAACGAAAACGTAAAAGGATAGACACATGTCCAATAGTCTTATCAATACTGCCATGAGTGGTATTAATGCTGCACAGGTGGCAATGGGTGTAGTGGGTAATAACATTACCAACTCTAAGGTTGAAGGATATCACCGACAGACAACGGTAATGTCGCCGGATAGTGGCAGCATGTCACCGGTTGGTTTTATTGGCAATGGTGTGAATGTTAATTCTATCAACCGCCAATACGATACATTTATTAACCAGCAATATAACGCTGCACAAACCAAACATGACGCATTAAAGATATACAAGGAGCAGGTCACCCAAATTGATAATCTACTGGCGGATAAGGCAACCAGCCTTTCCAGCTCTATGGAAGACTTTTTTAACAGCCTGAGCACGCTTGAAAATAACGCAGATAATAGTGCGGCAAGAACGACGGTGCGAGGCAAAGCTGAAGGTTTAGTTAACCGATTTAAAGAAGCTGATCAATTTCTCGGTAAGTTGGACGATGGTATCAATAGCCAAATTGAACAGAATGTTAAAGGAATCAATAAATACGCGGAAGAAATTGCCTTTCTGAACGATGAGGTTTCTCGTATGCGTGGCGCAGGACACGGTGAACCGCTGGCTTTACTGGATAAACGTGATCGTGCGCTGTATGAGTTAAATCAGCTTGTTGACGTAGAAATGACTCAGCAAGACGGTGGTGTTTACAACGTCTCATTTGGCGGTGGCATGTCGCTGGTATCGGGTAGCAAATCCTATCGGTTAGAAGCGCTCCCATCCAGTGCAGATAGCAGCCGTATTACGCTGGGCTATGATAATGGTACAGGAACCAGAGAGATTGATGAACGCTTTATCTCGCAAGGAAAGTTGGGTGGTGCATTACGTGTCCGTAGTGAAGTGATCGATCCAACCCGCAATCAAGTAAACCAATTGGGATTAGTGATGGCGGATCGATTCAATCAGGTTCAGCACGGTGGCTACGATCTGGAAGGTCAACCAGGTATTAATTTCTTCAATTTTGCGCAGCCGGCAACCATTGCTAACAGCAATAACAAAGGTATGGCTGAAATTAAAGTGGAATATGCAGATACCACGAAAGTAAAAGACAGTGACTACACCATCAAGTACGAAGGCGGGGATTGGAAAGTCCAGCGTGTTGCTGACAGGGAAGTGATCTCTGTCACTAAAAAGGGTAATACGCTGGAATTTGACGGTCTGAAAGTCGAGATTGATGCGACTCATTCACAGGATAATGATCGGTACACACTGAAAACGGTCAGTGGTGTCATAACGACACTTGAAGTCAATATTAAGGATTCTGCTCGATTAGCCACTGCCGGCAAAGGAAACAATGGTCCGAGTGATAACGACAATGCGAAGAAATTCACTCTCCTGCAAAAAGAAAAGCTAATTAATGGTAAAAATACCTTGACTGATGCTTATGCTTCGCTGGTCAGTACGGTGGGTAGCAAAACCAATAGTGCTAAGCGCAGTCTGGAAGCCCAAGAGATTAGTTTAGAGGCGTGTTTCACCGCCCGTGAGCGGCTATCTGGCGTCAATATGGACGAAGAATACGGCGAACTGCAACGTTTGCAGCAATACTACCTGGCAAATGCTCGTATTATCCAGACAGCATCAACACTGTTTAATGCCATTTTAGACATTCGTTAATCACTTGTGGCAAAAGAGAAAAAGGAACTGATATTGTGCGTGTAAGTACGAATCTTTTATACAGTCAAAAAATGAATGGGGTTTTTGGCGCTCAGTCTAAATGGATGCGGTATGGTGAACAGTTATCCAGTGGGAAACGTGTTATCAATCCATCGGATGATCCATTGGCGGCTTCTCAGAATATTGTGACTTCCCAATCTGAATCGCAGAACCAGCAATTTGCGATGGCACGAATCTTTGCCAAAAACACAATGTCAACCCAATTGAGCACTATCTCCAGTGTGGTATCGGTAACACATAGTGTTCTGGAAACATTAGTCGCGGCGGCGGATGAACAGAGCGACCACGATCGTGCATCTTATGCTCAGCAGTTAGATGGGCTTAAACAGCAATTGCTGAATCTCAGCAATAAAACCGATGGCGATGGACGTTATATTTTTGCTGGTTATAAAACGGATAAACCCCCTTTCAACGATAGTAACGGGAAAGTTACCTATGAAGGCGGAGATCAGGCGATAAGCCAAAGGGTAGATGACAACCGTTCCATGATTATCGCCCATACAGGAAAAGACGTCTTTTTATCCAACCCGATTAAAGAACCTGATGGTAAAGCAAGTGAATCAAATATTTTTGCTTCCATTGATTACGCGATCGAAGCGCTTAGAGAGCCATTCACGGATGCCAGCCAGGCAGAAAAAGATGCAGCACTGGAGCAGATTAACAAGGCCAACCGAGGTGTGCGTAATAGCCTGAACAACTTTTCTTCGGCAGAGGCTGTGCTAGGGCTGCAACTTCAGGAAATGGACAATTTGGATGACTTATCTCGTGAACGCAGTGTGGCCAATAAAGTTCGTATGGGGGAATTGGTCGATGTAGATTGGCTCTCCACCATTTCCGATTATTACCAGGAACAGGCGTCACTACAGGCTTCTTATAAGGCTTTTGCTGATTTAAAAGGCATGTCGTTGTTTGAGGTGTATCGCTAATTAAGATTGGTATACTTCCATATTTTCAGGTTGCAGTTTTATTTTCTTATCCCAGTGATACAGCCCTTGCTTTTTCATTACATGAGGAAAAATAAGGGCTTATTTATAAAGAAATCTGATTTAGACGTCATTGAAGATTAGAGTTGACTATAGGTGGCTTGCTTGATGTGCAGGAAATTGAATCGCCTTTTTTGAAATCACCTAACCATGAACAACATTACTTTTGCATTGCGTTAGCATGATAAGCGATATGCTCTTCAATAAAGCTGGCGATAAAGTAGTAGCTATGGTCATATTCTGGCCGGAGATTTATAGTCACGGGATAACCGGTTTCATCGCAAATATCCTGCAATAAATCAGGGCGTAACTGTTCATCCAAAAAGCCGTCATTGAGACCTTGATCAATCAAAATAGGAAGCTGTTCTTTCGCATTCTTGATCAGTTCTACCGTGTCATATTGTTTCCAATCCGATATATCTTCACCAAGATAGGCTGAAAATGCTTTTATTCCCCATGAAACCTGAGCAGGGGCCACAATAGGTGAAAATGCCGACACACTGCGATAACGTCCTGGATTTTTCAATGCAATAGTCATTGCACCATGGCCTCCCATGGAGTGTCCACTGATTGCCCGTATATTCGTGACTGCAAAGTGTGTTTCAATCAAATTGGGAAGTTCTGAAACAACATAATCATACATACGATAATGTAAAGCCCAGGGATGTCTTGATGCATTGAGATAAAAGCCAGCCCCTTTTCCAAGAAAATAGGCGGGATCGTCAGCGACATCATCGCCTCGCGGGCTGGTATCTGGAGCCACAATAACGATACCCTGTTCAGCCGCATAACGTTGAGCACCTGATTTTGTGATGAAATTTTGCTCGGTGCAGGTCAGGCCAGAAAGCCAGTAAAGGACGGGTAATCTTCTTTCTTTCATCTGAGGAGGCAAGAAAATTGCGAAACGCATCTGGCAACCCAAAACTTTTGATTCATGTTGATAGACATCCTGCCAACCACCAAAACAAGCGTGATGTTCGATTCTTTCCATTACTTCCTCTCTAATGTCATTTGTTGCAATGATATTTTATGATTTATCAGATACCGTGTTGGCGTGCAACACGGTTTTCTGTCCACGATCCAGACTTCGTCAGTAGTCAGTAGTCAGTAGTCAGTAGTCAGTAGTAAATGACTGTTCGGATCGATTTACCCTCATGCATCAGGTCGAAAGCCTCATTAATGGATCCCAGAGGCATTGTATGGCTAACGAAAGGTGCAAGTTCGATTTCACCTTTCATCGCTTTTTCCACCATTCCCGGCAACTGGCTGCGTCCTTTTACGCCGCCGAAAGCTGTGCCTTTCCATGTACGCCCGGTAATAAGTTGGAATGGCCGGGTGGAGATTTCTTGTCCAGCGCCGGCTACACCAATGATGACGGATTGTCCCCATCCCCTGTGCGCACTTTCCAGAGCGGCACGCATGACATTGACATTACCGATGCATTCGAAAGTATGATCAACACCCCATTTAGTCATCTCCAGAATGACCTGTTGGATAGGCTTGTCGTAGTCATTGGGATTGAGGCAATCAGTGGCACCAAATTGTCTGGCAAGTTCAAATTTAGTTGGATTGGTATCAATGGCAATAATGCGTCCTGCCTTTGCCTGGCGAGCGCCCTGAACAACGGCCAGACCAATCCCACCCAGTCCGAAAACGGCAACAGAATCTCCCGGCTGTACTTTGGCTGTATTATGTACGGCACCAAGACCAGTAGTGACACCACAGCCCAATAGGCAAACTTGTTCATGGTTTGCCGTTGGATTTATTTTTGCTACGGATACTTCTGCAACGACAGTGTATTCACTGAATGTGGAACACCCCATGTAATGATAGATAGGTTGTCCATTGTAAGAAAAGCGGGTTGTGCCATCTGGCATGAGACCCTTACCTTGCGTTTCGCGGACTGCGATACAAAGGTTCGTTTTCCCAGACTGACAGAACTCACATTTGCCACATTCCGCCGCATATAATGGAATGACATGGTCACCTGGTTTTACACTTGTGACACCGTCACCTACTTCGACCACGATACCGGCTCCTTCATGGCCCAGAATAACAGGGAATATTCCTTCAGGATCGCTACCTGAAAGGGTAAAGGCATCCGTATGGCAGACACCTGTATGGCTGATTTTGATCATGACTTCACCTGCTTTTGGTGGAGCAACGTCAATTTCGATAATTTCGAGTGGTTTATTTGGCCCAAAGGCAACGGCAGCACGTGATTTCATATAATCCCTCTTTGATTTTTGCACAGAATATTTTAATACTTTTATTTGTCTGGATATTATCCGTATGGTTTGATTTTATTTTTGAGCTATGACCAATCAATCAATAAAAAATATTTATACGCATCAATATCACCATGATTAGAGATTTTTATAAAAGACCCCATAACCATAGCGTTGTCAATTGACTTTAAACTGCTATCGGCATCCAACTTCAGGATGCGTGTTATATTTCCCCGCTATGCGGGGAAATATCAGGCCTCGCGTCGTCTTGCGGATGGCAACTTGAAGTTTATCGCGTATAAATAGTATCTTTTGTAAATTATTTAAAATAAAATAATAAATGATAGATTTTATTGAGACCTGTTAATAATATGTCTCATCGATTAACTCATTTTATATCGTTCTATAAAAATCATTGAAGATAATAAACGCCCTTACCGAGTCGCTATATATTCTGTATATAATCTGATTTCAAATCATGGAGGTTTAATGGCTGACTTCAATTCTAAACCCATTAAATTTGCTTATTGGGTGCCTAATGTGTCCGGTGGATTGGTGATAAGTAAAATCCAGCAACGTACCAACTGGGATCATACTTATAATCGCAGTCTGGCTCAAATCGCCGAAAGTGTAGGTTTTGACTATGCATTGACCCAAATTAGATTTACTGCTGGATATGGTGCTGAAAACCAGCATGAATCGATGACTTTTTCGCAAGATCTGCTTTCAGTAACCCATAAATTGAAAATCATTGCCGCCCTTTTACCCGGGCCTTGGAAACCCGTGTTGGCCGCTAAACAGATAGCAACCATCAGTCAGCTTTATGGTGCCCGTATTGCGGTTAATATTGTTAGTGGTTGGTTTCGCGGTGAGTTTAAAGCGATTGGTGAACCGTGGTTAGATCATGAAGAACGCTATTTACGTTCTGAAGAATTTATCCGTTGCTTGCAAGGGATCTGGTCGCAACCCGCTTTCAGTTTTTCTGGTGATTTTTATCGTTTTCATGATTATGTTTTAAACCCCAAGCCACAGCTACCCTTACCGGAAATTTTTCAAGGAGGCAGTTCCAGAGCCGCCAGAGACATGGCTGCCCGTGTTTCTGATTGGTATTTTACGAATGGCGGTAGTGTGGAATATATTCACAAACAAATCGAAGATATTAAAGCGAAAGCGTTATTGAATCATCATCAGGTAAAAATCGGCGTTAATGGTTTTGCTATTGCCCGTGATGATGAGAAAGAGGCTCGCGCAGTATTGCAGGATATTTTAGATAATAGTGATTTTGAAGCGGTGAAAAGTTTCCATCATGAAGTGCAAAATGCGGGAAATGCATCACCGGAAAAAGAAGGAAACTGGGCAAAATCAACTTTCGAAGATCTTGTACAGTATAATGACGGCTTTAAAACCAACCTTATTGGCACACCATTACAAATAGCCCAACGAATTATTGAATATAAAAAGGTTGGTGTAAACCTGATATTGCTTGGATTTTTGCATATGCAGGAAGAGCTAGCGTATTTTGGTAGAAACGTGATCCCACTTGTCAGAGAATTGGAACAACAAACTGATTGAATAACCATTTATTGATTTTAAATACCATGTTATTTGCGTTTTGTATTGGTAAAAAAGCACCCAATAGATTTCAAACGGCTGCTTGAAATCTATTGGGTATATCCGTTAATCAAATTGATATTGGGATATTAGGTCATCCACTCAATTGACTAAATGTCCCGATATTCTGCCATAGGCTGGTTACCCATTGTCCGACATGGGGTGTGGACAGCATAGTCATGTGATTGCCGGGCACAACTATCGTATTGAGTTCAGCCGCGTGAAGACGCCATTGGGTTTCTCGAGTTCTCCTTGCCTCTTTTTTATCGCCTTCCCCGGCATTAACCAAATGAACAAGCCCCTCATAACGGGTACGCGGTATATAACGGGTGTTCAGATTAGCCTGCATAACGCGAACAATCCCTTGCAACAGTGATATGGGTGTTTTTGCCGGGAAAAGCCCGACCCTAACCAGAGCACTGTGCAGATGCTGGATTTGTTCATCCGCAGCCAGGTCAGCAAAATCTTGTCTGGTGAGCGGAAGAGGCTGGTTTAGTAGCATATTATAGATATCGATCAACTCCATGATTGTTTCAATACGGTTGACTGACTTGAGGGCACTCCCTTGCTGATCCGGTTCATCGGTATCAATAAGAATAAGATCGGATACCTGTTCTCCATCGGCCTGCAATTGCAGGGCTATTTCAAAGGCAATCCAGCCCCCAAAAGAGTGACCGAGCAGGTGATAAGGGCCATGCGGTTGGATCTGGCGGATACTCTGGATATAGGCACGAGCGGCCCCTTCAACACTGCTGTAAGGGGAATGATGCTCAATCGTGAACCCACGTGCCTGTAAAGCGTATATCGGAAGTTGCTGTGGGAACGATAGTGCCAGTTCGAGCAGACTGGACGGGCTGGCACCGGCACCCGGCAGGCAAAATAGCGGCGATACGGCTGGAGAGCCTTGCTGAATAATAACCAGTGGGTTAAAGGAAGGCACATCCCGTAGGTTTTCAGTGATTGAATCCACGATCTGGTTTAGCAGAGGAGGCTGCATAATGGAGAAATGTGTCCCACCGATAGGATAGAGCACCGAATCGGGACCGACAATGTCATGCCAGCCGTGCCAGCTGTCGCCGTTGACTAACTCCTCCGAAGTATAGAGGTGAACCGGTAAGGCGGATTTTTGCGCGATGTACTCTTGACCAAGCTGTGAAATCATCTCGGCGGTATAGACACGCAGAAGAATATCTTCACGTGTGATCCCCGCCGGCAACCACTGGTGTTCCATGAAGTACTCAAGCACCTGTTCCACATTATTGAGGTGGTACAGTTCCGCCAAATCCTTTTTATCATCAAGAATCTTTTGGGCACGCAGTGCGTTAATAACGAATCCAATTCGTCTTGCTTCTTCGCTGACAGAGAGGGCGGCAGTTGTTAAGGCGTCACTATTATCTTTATGGGCATGATAATAGGAATCAATCATACCAATAAACTCGACTGTCTCACCATCACTGGTTAATTGTTGGGCTATCTCGTAGGCAATTACCCCCCCAATCGACCAGCCCATCAGGCGATAAGGCCCTTGTGGTTGGATACGGCGAATGGCCTGAATATGGTCAGCGGCAAGTGCTTCAATCGATCCCGGAGGATGCGTCAGTGTATGGATACCAAGCGCCTGCAAGGCATAGACCGGAAGTTCAGGGGGCAACAGGGTAGCCAGGGGAGAATACACCAGGGGATCACCGAATGTTTCGTGAACCAAGAATAAAGGCAGCAAAGTGCCTGCCGGACTGAGCGGTACAGGATTTTCGTCAAATGGGGATACGGGGATGACGAACTGTTCCTTAACCGCCAGGGCCAGATCACATAAGGTTGGATGGGTGAACAGAGTGGCCAGTGAAACCTGCATATTTTGTTCACGCATGTGATTCAACAACTGTACCGCGAGCAGCGAGTGTCCGCCAAGTTCAAAGAAATGGTCATGGCGGCTAATCCTTTCCAGTCCCAGTAAATCTTGCCAGATCCGAGCCAGCGTGGTTTCTGTTTTATCGATGGGAGATTCATAGCCCCGCACCACGAAAGCGGACAGATCGGGGGCAGGTAACGCCTGCCGGTCGAGTTTGCCGTTAGGGGTTAACGGGAAAGTCGCTAACGTGACAAAGGCACTGGGCAACATATAGTCGGCAAGGTGTTGGACAAGTTGCTGGCGCAGTTTGGCGGGCACCAATTCAACCCCTTCCTGCGGTAACAGGTAGGCGACCAGTCGTTTCTGGCCGGGTTCATCTTCGCGGGCAATCACCGCCGCTTCACGCACGCCGTCACATTGGCAGAGTCTGGCTTCGATTTCCCCCAGTTCAATGCGGAAACCCCGTAGCTTAACCTGAAAATCATTGCGACCCAGGTAGTCGATATTGCCATCGGGCAGCCAGCGGCCGAGGTCACCGGTTTTGTACATGCGGGCATCAGGTGTGGCTGAGAATGGATCGGGAACAAAGCGTTCCGCTGTCAACTCAGGGCGGTTGAGATAACCTCGGGCCACACTGGTGCCACCAATATAAATCTCACCAGCAACACCAAGAGGCAGCAACTGGCCTTGGGCATCCAGAATATAGATCTGGGTGTTAGCAATTGGCCGGCCGATGCTGGGCTGTGACAATGTTAAATCAACCGGACAGAGGGTGGCATCTACCGTACATTCTGTTGGTCCGTAAACATTGATAAAGCGGGTTGTTTCTATTTCTTGCAGTCTGGACCACATTGAAGGAGGAATACTGTCACCACCCACCAGCGCCAACCTGGGTTGATAACCGACACGGGTTCCCAGCCCGGACTCTAACAGCCATTGTAATTGCACTGGCGTACAGTCGAACATGTCCACAAGGTGGCGTGCAAAATAGCGCCAGAGTTGCTGGCTGTCGGCACGGATCTCTTCAGGTACGATGATCAATGTATGACCGGAAAGTAACTGAAGCCAGATTTTCACCGAAGCATCAAACACAATACTGGCATTCATCGCTACGCGGCACGGTGGGCTGAGGTCGAGCGCGGCATTCAAACCGGTATGAAGATTGATGACATTCCTGTGTGTCACCATCACTCCTTTGGGCTGTCCCGTAGAACCGGAGGTGTAAATCACGTAGGCCAGATGATGTGGTGTGAGTTCCAGCGTTTGAGCATCGGGATTGTTTTCAGATCCCTTCGCAAAGAGAGAGCGTGACTGAGTATCGAGTAAAATGCTGGGCAGGGTGCAGTCCAGCATGTCAACGAACGCAGATTGGGTAAGCAGGGCTACCGGTGCAGCATCATCTATCATGTAAGTCAGTCGTTCGGCCGGATAGGCCGGGTCCAGTGGGACATAGGACCCACCGGCTTTGAGGATAGCCAGCAGTCCCACCATCATCTCAAGGCTACGTTCAACACAGATAGCCACACGATCATCAGGACGTACCCCTATGGCAATCAGATGATGCGCCAGGCAATTGGCCCGCCGGTTCAGTTCACCGTAGCTGAAAGACAGATCGCCGAAGACGACGGCGGTGACGTCAGGTGTGCGGGCGGCTTGTTGCTCAAACAGTTCATGGATCAGGACGTTTGGCGGGAAGTTAATCCCTGTGGCGTTGAACCCGGCCAGTAACTGTTGGCGTTCCGTGGCAGGCAGGATTGACAGATCCAAAACCGGTCGCCGAGGTTCGTTCATTAGGGCTTCGGTCAGGCTGCTAATGGCAGTGACCAAATAATCAGCTACCCGGGGAGAATCAATTGTGGCGACGGCCTTGACTGATATGCTGAACGCTTCCCCAGAGTCATCCACTGAGAGGCTCAACGGGTAGTTAGTTCGCTCCTCAGAAAGCAACAGGCGTATGCCACGCCAGACTGTCTCAGTTGTATCTGGTCGGTTATGGCGATAATTCAGTAAGGCACTGAACAGCGGCATTGGTGGTGCTACACCGCTGCACCGTTGTGCCAGCGCCAACGGAGCTTGTTCATGCTCCAATAAGGCGGTCAGGTTATGGTAGGTATCCTGCACAATTTCCTGTACCGTGCGCCCGCCCAGAGCGACACGCAAGGGCAGGGTGTTGATAAACATCCCCAGTATACGATCAACCCCCGCGCCGCCTTGCAGACGGCCCAGTAGCACGGAACCAAAAACCACATCATCGCGGTCACTGATTTGGGCCAGTACCTGCGCCCAGGCCACATGGAACAGCACACTGGAACTAACGCCCAGCCGACGCGCCTGAGAGCGAATGGCCTTCGCCAACGTAGAGTCAAGTGGAAGACGGTGTTCGTTGATAACACTATTATTGGCGGGGACGCTGAGTATCCCGAAGGGGGCGGTTGGCTCATCAATATCCGCCAGTTGGCTACGGAAATAGGCTTCATGCTCTGTCGTTGGCATACTTAATGTTTGGGCAATAAAGTTGCGGTAGGGCAGCATGGGGGGCAGTGTTTTGGCATTGCCCAGCAGTATCTGGGCAATTTCCGCAAAAATCAGCTCCAGTGTCATATGATCACTGACCAGATGGTGGAAACGCAAAGCCAGCAGCCATTCATTTTGTTGCGGATCATGGGCGGTATCGACGGCAAAGAGGGGGGCCAGGTTCAAATTGATTTTATGCTGGCGTGGATCAGTGTGAGCCTGTAACTGCACCGGAATATCGCCTGTCGTGGCAGGGGTGAATTCACGGACAGTCAGCGGTGCCTGACGCCAGACCACCTGCACCGGCTGTTCCAGTCCTTGCCAATAAATGGCGGTGCGCAGGATATCATGGCGATTGATAACCTGTTGCAAGGCATCCAAAAAGCTATCGAGACGATCACGGGTATCGAAAGCGAGTAAGCTTCGCAGCAGATAATTATCTCCCTGTGACTGTAACAGATGATGGAACAGGATACCTTCCTGCAACGGGGTCAGTGGATAGATATCCTGTATATTACCTGCTCCGTCCGGCAACTGCTCAACGATGGCATCAATTTCGGCCTGGCAGAGAGAAACTAAAGGCAGCATATCGGGCGTGATAACCGTACAACCTTCGGGGATACGGTTAGGGGGGACGACAAAGGGGCTGATCCCATGCTGGGTGGCCTGAGCCATATTGGTGAGCACAGGTGAGGCGAACACACTACGAACCTCGAGCTGCCAGCCTAAATTGCGCAGTTCTTCCACCAGACTGACAATCATCAGTGAATGACCGCCGAGTTCAAAGAAGTGATCGTGACGACTGACCTGTTTGAGTCCCAGGAGTTTTTGCCAAATCTGCGCCAGCGCGGTTTCTGCCTCACCGATGGGAGCTTCATAGTTGCGGGCCACAACCGCCGATAAATCGGGAGGCGGCAGGGCCTGACGGTCGAGTTTGCCATTGGGGGTCAGGGGGAAGGATGTCAGCGTGACAAAGGCACTGGGCAACATATGCTCAGCGAGGTGCCGGGCCAGTTGCTGGCGCAGTTCTGCCGGCACCAGTTCAACCCCTTCCTGTGGCAGCAGGTAAGCGACCAGCCGTTTTTCGCCGGGTTCATCTTCGCGGGCAATGACCACAGCCTCACGTACGCCGTCACATTGGCTGAGTCGGGTTTCGATTTCCCCCAGTTCAATGCGGAAACCCCGCAGCTTGACCTGAAAATCATTGCGGCCGAGGTAGTCGATATTGCCATCGGGCCGCCAGCGGCCGAGATCGCCGGTTTTGTACATACGGGCGTCTGGCTGTGAAGCGAAGGGATCAGGCAGGAAGCGTTCGGCGGTCAGTTCAGGCCGATTCAGATAACCGCGAGCCACGCCCGTCCCGGCAATATAAATTTCCCCCGTCACACCGCGCGGAACGGGTTGACCCTGTGCATCCAGAATATAAATCCGGGTATTGGCGATCGGGCGGCCAATCGGGGGCGGATTATCCTCTGCGGAGGAAGCACAGGAATAGAGTGTGGCACAGACTGTGATCTCCGTCGGCCCATACGCATTGATCATCTGCCGGCCGGGTGACCAGCGTTTGACTAAGGTTGATGGACAGGACTCTCCCCCCACCAACAGGGTTTGCACGGTATCGGGCAGGGTATCCAGCGCGGATAACGCGGTGGGTGACAAGAGAACATGGCTGATGGCCTGATCGGCTAAGTAGCCGGACAGTATGGCGCCGGGCAATAGATTAGCCCGTTTGGCCAGATAGAGGCACCCGCCCGCCATTAAGGCCATGCAACATTCCCAGATACTGGCATCGAAGCTGTTGGAGGCGAATTGTAAGACACGACTGTCGGCGGTGAGTGCCAGGGCATGTTGCTGGGTGGTGATTAAATTGCACAGGTTTTGATGTTCAATCATCACGCCTTTCGGTTGCCCTGTTGAACCGGAAGTATAAATGACATAGGCCAGATGGCGGGATGTCAATCCCAGCGCTTGGGAGGCTGGGTTATCAGCGGGTTGTGTTGCCAGACCTGATTCGTGGTCATCCAGTAAGACCGTTGGCAAGGCGTTAAACTGAGCGAGCCACTCTGATTGGGCCAGTTCCGATTGAGTCAGTAAAGCCACGGGGGTAGCATCTTCCAGCATATAGCTCAACCGTTCGGGCGGGTAGGACGGATCAAGCGGGACATAAGCCCCCCCCGCCTTGAGGATAGCCAATAAACCGACCACCATCTCCGGGCTGCGTTCAACACAAATGGCGACCCGGTCATCAGGCCGCACCCCCAGCGCAATCAGATAATGGGCCAACTGATTAGCGTGGTGGTTTAATTCACCATAGCTCAGTGTCTGGTCTTCATAGACGACAGCAAGAGTATCGGGATGCTGTGCGGCCTGCGCCTCAAACAGTTGGTGGATCAATGCCTCTTGCGGGAAATCGGCCTGAGTGGTATTGAAATCCACCAGCAGTTGCTGCCGCTCTGCCGCCGGTAAGATAGGGATATCCCGGATCGCTTGTTGCGGGTTGTGAACTAAGGCATCAACCAAACCGCTGATGACTGTCGCCAGATAGGTGTTGATGCGTTCCGGTGCAATGTCGCTGACAGTCAGAGCCGTTAATTGGAAACCGTCTCCTAAGTCATCCACTGACAGGGTGATGGGGTAGTTGGTACGCTCTTCTGCGGCCAAAACACGGATACCTGCCCAAGTGCTGTCAACGGACTCGGTTTCACCCATTTCCGTTTCACCCGAAGGGCTGTGACGGTAATTGAACAAGGTGCTGAACAGTGGCAGGGGTTGCTCCACGGCACTGCACCGTTGTGCCAGCACTAACGGGGCTTGTTCATGCTCCAGCAAAGTGATCAGGTTGTGATAGGTCTCCTGCACGATTTCCTGTACTGTGCGCCCATCCAGAGAGAGACGCAGGGGTAACGTATTGATAAACATGCCCAGTATTTGATCCGCCCCCGCCCCGCCTTGCAAACGGCCCAGCAGCACGGAGCCAAACACCACATCATTGCGGCCGCTGGTGTGGGCCAGAACCTGTGCCCATGCCACATGGAACAGGACACCCGGGCTGACACCGAAACGACGCGCCTGAGTGCGGATGGCTTTGGCCAGATCAGGCGCGATAGCGAGATGGGCTTTAGTGACAAGATCGTTGCCAGTTTGTACATTAAGCAACCCAAATGGCGCGGTGGGTTCGTCAATGTCCGCTAATTGGGCGCGGAAATAGGCTTCATGCTCGGCGGTTGATGTATTCAGGGTTTGGGCGATAAAGTTGCGATAGGGCAATACTGCGGGCAGTTTCTCCGTTTTTGCCTGCAAGATGAGCGCAATTTCTGTAAAAATCAGCTCCAGTGTCAGATGGTCACTGACCAGATGATGGAAGCGCAGCGCCAGCAACCATTCATCTTGTGCCGGATTGGGGGCAATATCGGCGGTAAACAGGGGCGCAAGATTCAGATTGATACGGTGCTGACGCGGATCAGTGTGAGCCAGTAACTGCGCCGGAATATCGTCTGTCATGGCAGGCGTGAATTCACGGACAGTCAGCGTTGCCTGACGCCAGACCACCTGCACTGGTTGTGTCAGTCCCTGCCAGTAAGCGGCAGTGCGCAGGATATCATGGCGGTTAATAACCTGTTGCAAGGCATTCAGGAAGCTATCGAGCCGATCACGGGTATCGAAAGCGAGTAAGCTTTGTTGCAGATAGTTATCCCCCTGTGCCTGTAACAGATGATGGAACAGGATGCCTTCCTGCAACGGGGCCAGTGGATAGATATCCTGTACATTACCTGCCCCGCCGGGGATCAGCTCAACGATAGCATCAATCTCAGATTGGGAAAGCGAAACCAGTGGCAACATATCGGGCGTGATAACCGTACAATCTTCGGGGATACGGTTGGGGGGCACAACAAAGGTGCTGACCCCATGCTGGGTAGCCCGGGCCATATCGGTGAGGACCGGTGAGGCGAATACACTGCGAACCTCGAGCTGGCGGCCCAGATTACGTAGCTCTTCGACCAGACTGACAATCATCAGCGAATGGCCGCCGAGTTCAAAGAAGTGATCATGGCGACTGACCTGTTTGAGTCTCAGGAGTTTTTGCCAAATCTGCGCCAGCGCGATTTCTGTCTCACCGACGGGGGCTTCATAGCCACGAGCGACAACCGCCGATAAATCGGGCGGCGGCAGGGCCTGACGGTCGAGTTTACCATTAGGGGTGAGCGGGAAAGTCTCTAAGATGACAAAGCCGCTGGGCAGCATATAGTCGGCAAGATGCTCAGTCAGTTGCTGACGCAATTCAGCCAGCACCAATTCAGCGCCCTCTGACGGACGCAAATAGGCCACCAGTCGTTTCTGTCCCGGCTCATCTTCGCGGGCCAGTACCACGGCTTCGCGCACGCCGTCACATTGGGTGAGCCGGGCTTCGATTTCCCCCAGTTCAATGCGGAAACCGCGCAACTTGACCTGAAAATCATTGCGGCCAAGGTAGTCGATATTACCATCGGGCAGCCAGCGGCCGAGGTCGCCGGTTTTATACAGGCGCGCATCGGGTTCTGACGAGAACGGATCGGTCAGGAAGCGTTCAGCGGTCAGTTCAGGGCGATTCAGATAGCCACGGGCGACACCTACTCCGCCAATATAAATTTCCCCCGCCACACCAATGGGAACGACCTCACCGTGAGCATCAAGAATATAGATTTGGATATTGGCAATAGGATGCCCAATCGGCACTTGCCCGATATAGCGACCCGGAACACACTGCCAGGCCGTGACATCAATGGCCGCCTCTGTGGGACCGTATAAATTATGCAGTTCACTGTGAGGTAAATGGGACAGACAGTGTTGTTGCAAGGCATAGGGCAGCGCTTCCCCACTGCATAAAATCTGGCGCAGAGAAAGGCAGCGTCCAGCCGGAAGGAAATGGAGGAAAATTTGCAACATGGAAGGCACAAAGTGGATCGTCGTGATATGACGGTTTTCTATCTCTTCCAATAAATAGTGCGGTTCTTTGTGACCGCCGGGGCGAGCCATCACTAATTGTGCCCCAACCATCAGGGGAAGGAAGAATTCCCAAACGGAGACATCAAAACTGAACGGCGTTTTTTGTAAGACGCGATCTTGCGGGGTTAATTGATAAGTCGCCTGTGCCCAGAGCAAACGGTTAACCACACCACGGTGCTCATTCATCACGCCTTTGGGTAATCCGGTGGAGCCAGAGGTGTAGAGTACATAGGCCAGATGACGCGATGTCAGCCCCAGCGCCTGGGCGTCTGGATTGTCAGTCGGTTGTGCTGTCAGAAACGATTCATGGCTATCAAAGATCTTATCCAGCAAGACCGCAGGCAAGGTGCTGTCAAGTTTGTCGCGTAACGAGGTTTGCGTCAGTAAAACCACCGGTGCCGCATCTTCCAGCATATAGGCCAACCGTTCGGTTGGGTAGGCCGGGTCGAGCGGAACATAAGCACCACCTGCTTTAAGAATGGCAAGTAGCCCCACGACCATCTCCAGACTGCGTTCGACACAAATCGCTATCCGATCGTCAGGATGAACTCCCAGCGCAATCAGGTGATGAGCCAGACGATTAGCATGGCGATTCAATTTCTCATAGCTGAGAGCGTGAGCGCCACAAATGACGGCGGTTGCATTGGGCGTTTTTGCCGCTTGTGCTTCGACTAATTGATGGATCAGTGCCGCTTGTGGGAAATCCACTTGAGTGGCGTTAAAATCGGTCAGTACGTGTTGCCGCTCTGCCGCCGGTAAGATGGGGATATCCCGGATCGTTTGCTGCGGATTGTGAACTAAGGCATCAACCAAACCGCTGATCGCTGTCACCAGATAGGTGTTGATGCGTTCGGAGTCGATTTCGGTGACAGTCAGGGCTGTTAGCTGGAAGCCGTTCCCTAAATCATCCACTGACAGAGTGATGGGATAGCTAGTGCGCTCCTCTGCGGATAAAGTCCGTATGCCTGCCCAAAGGGTATCAACCACTTCCGTTTCACCTACTTCCGTTTCACCTACTTCCGTTTCACCCGAAGCGCTATGGCGATAATTGAGCAAAGTGCTGAACAGCGGCATGGGTTGTTCCACGGCACTGCATCGTTGTGCCAGCACTAACGGTGCCTGCTCATGCTCCAGCAAGGTGGTCAGATTGTGATACGTGTCCTGCACGATTTCCTGTACCGTGCGTCCGCTCAGAGAGATACGCAGGGGCAGGGTGTTGATAAACATGCCCAGTATGCGATTAGCCCCCGCGCCGCCTTGCAAACGACCCAGCAGCACGGATCCAAAAACCACATCATCGCGGCCGCTGGTTTGGGCCAGTACCTGCGCCCAGGCCACATGGAACAGGACACCGGGACTGACGCCCAGCCGACGCGCCTGAGAGCGGATGGCCTTCGCCAACGTAGAGTCAAGTGGAAGACGGTGTTCGTTGATAACACTATTATCGGCGGGTACGCTGAGTATCCCGAAGGGGGCGGTGGGTTCATCAATATCCGCCAGTTGGCTACGGAAATAGGCTTCATGTTCTGCCACGGGCACACTTAATGTCTGGGCAATAAAGTTGCGGTAGGGCAACATCGTGGGCAGTGTTTTTGCATTGCCCCGTAGTATCTGGGCAATTTCCGCTAAAATCAGCTCCAGTGTCAGATGGTCACTGACCAGATGGTGGAAACGTAAAGCCAGCAGCCATTCATTCTGTTGCGGATCGTGGGCGATATCGGCAGCAAAGAGAGGGGCGCGGTTCAGATTGATCCGATGTTGACGCGGATCAGTGTGAGCCTGTAACTGCGCCGGAATATCGCCTGTCGTGGCCGGGATGAATTCATGGATAGCCAGCGTTGCCTGACGCCAGACCACCTGCACCGGCTGTTCCAGTTTTTGCCAATAAACCGCTGTACGCAGGATATCATGGCGGTTGATAACCTGTTGCAAGGCATTCAGGAAGCTATCGAGACGATCACGGGTATCGAAAGCGAGCAGGCTTTGCAGCAGATAATTATCCCCCTGGGTCTGTAACAGATGATGGAACAGGATACCTTCCTGCAACGGGGCCAGTGGATAGATATCCTGTACATTACCTGCTCCGCCCGGGATCAGCTCAACGATAGCATCAATCTCAGATTGGGAAAGCGAAACCAGTGGCAACATATCGGGCGTGATAGCCGTACAATCTTCGGGGATACGGTTGGGGGGGACGACAAAGGTGCTGACCCCATGCTGGGTAGCCTGAGCCATATCGGCGAGGACCGGTGAGGCGAACACACTGCGAACCTCGAGCTGCCAGCCTAAATTGCGCAGTTCTTCCACCAGACTGACAATCATCAGTGAATGGCCGCCGAGTTCAAAAAAATGGTCATGGCGACTGACTTGTTTGAGTCCCAGGAGTTTTTGCCAAATCTGCGCCAGCGCGATTTCTGCCTCACCGACAGGGGCTTGATAGCTGCGCGTGACAACCGCCGATAAATCGGGGGCAGGCAGAGCCTGACGGTCAAGTTTGCCATTAGGGGTGAGCGGGAAAGTTTTTAAAGTGACAAAGGCGCTGGGCAGCATATAGTCGGCAAGATGTTCAGTCAGTTGCTGACGCAATTCAGCCGGCACCAATTCAGCGCCCTCTGACGGACGTAAATAGGCCACCAGTCGTTTCTGCCCCGGCTCATCTTCACGGGCCAGTACCACGGCTTCGCGCACGCCGTCACATTGGCTGAGCCGGGCTTCGATTTCTCCCAGTTCAATGCGGAAGCCCCGCAACTTGACCTGAAAATCATTGCGGCCGAGGTAGTCGATATTGCCATCGGGCAGCCAGCGGCCGAGGTCGCCGGTTTTGTACATCCGCGCATCGGGTTCTGACGAGAACGGATCGGTCAGGAAGCGTTCAGCGGTCAGTTCAGGGCGATTCAGGTAACCACGGGCCACACCGTCACCCGCGATATGGATTTCACCGGCAACACCGACGGGAACAGGCTGACCACACGTATCCAGAATATAAATCCGGGTATTGGCAATGGGACGGCCGACAGGAATGGCACGGGTGACATCAACCGGGGAAGCCATCGCATAGGTGGTGGCAAAGGTTGTGGTTTCTGTTGGACCATATCCATTTATCAGATGCGCGGGCTGGGACAGCGCCAACTGCACCTGTTGTATCTTTCTCGGGTCAAGGACATCCCCACCGACAAGCAGGTAACGTAACTGCCCAAACAGGGGAATAAGATGATCCAGATATTCGTTAAATAAGCCGGCCGTTAACCAAAGTGCCGTGACCTGTCCTTTTACCAGTACATTGAAGAAACTCACCGGATTCAGCAGTACCGATTGTGGAACCACCTGCAGGCGTGCCCCATTGAGCAGGGCAGACCAAATTTCCCAGGTCGAGGCATCAAAAGCGATATTGGCACAATGGGCGACACAGTCATTCGGCGCAATATCAGCAAACCCGCTATTCACGATAAGACGAAGGACATTGCGGTGTTCGACCATCACTCCCTTCGGTTGCCCTGTTGAACCGGAAGTATAAATGACATAGGCCAGATGGCGGGATGTCAACCCCAGCGCTTGAGGCGTTGGGTTATCAGGGGGTTGTGTTGCCAGAGACGGTTCGTGGTTATCCAGCAAGACCGTTGGCAAGGCGTTAAACTGAGCGAGCCCCTCTGACTGGGCCAGTTCCGATTGGGTCAGTAAAGCCACGGGGGCGGCATCTTCCAGCATATAAACCAATCGTTCGGCCGGATAAGTGGGATCAAGCGGGACATAAGCCCCCCCCGCCTTGAGGATAGCCAGTAAGCCGACCACCATCTCCGGGCTGCGTTCAACACAAATGGCGACCCGGTCATCAGGCCGCACCCCCAGCGCAATCAGATAATGGGCCAACTGATTGGCCCGGCGATTAAGCTCGCCATAGCTGAGGGTTTGCTCCTCAAAGACGACAGCAATGCTATCGGGATGCTGTGCAACCTGTGCCTCAAACAGTTGATGGATCAACGCCTCCTGCGGGTAATCCACTTGAGTGGCATTAAAATCCACCAGCAGTTGTTGCCGTTCTGAGGCAGGCAGCAACGGCAAAGTGGCAATAGGTTGGGTTTCATCCGCGACCATGGCGGTCAGCACATTGTTGAAATAACCGGCTATCCGCTCAACGGTGGTGGTGTCGAATAAATCGGTGGCATATTCCAGCTCACCGACCAGACCGGCTTCGCTTTCACTCAGTGACAAAGTCAAATCAAAATGAGCACTATGATGTGCCTGGTCAATCGTAGTCAGTTGCAAACCCGGCAGGGTCAACGCTTGGGCTGAGGTGTTATTTAAGGCCAGCATCACCTGAAAGAGGGGGTTGTAGCTTAAGCTACGTTCAGGCTGGAGTGCTTCTACCACCTGTTCGAAGGGCAGATCCTGACGGGTATAGGCGGCCAGTGCCCGCTCCCGAACCTGGGCCAGCAAATCCGCCACACAGAGTTCATCATGGCAAGAGATGCGCAAGGCCAGCGTATTAACAAAGAACCCCATCAGCCCTTCCAGTTCACGGTGTGGACGGTTGGCAATCGGGGTGCCGATAACGATATCATCCTGTCCACTGATCCGGGTCAGTACGAGACTCCAGGCACTGAGTACCGTCATAAATAAGGTGGTGTGATGGCGCTGTCCAAGTTCCTTTAGTGAAGCCAATAAGTCTGCGTCAACGTGCACAGGCACTTGGTTGCCCGCATAGGTTTGTACCGCCGGGCGTGGCCGGTCGGTTGGGAGAGTGAGTAAGGCAGGCGCGTCAGCAAGCTGGGCACACCAGAAATCACGTTGTTCAGTGAAGAGCGAGCCTTGTAACTGCGCCTGTTGCCAGACCGTATAATCAGCATACTGAATGGGTAGGGGGGGCAAAGGGTCATCATGATGACCGTCAAGGGCCGCCCGGTAAAAGGTGCCCAGTTCTTGCACCAGCACACCGACGGACCAGCCATCAGTGATAATGTGATGCAGAGTCAGTAACAGCACATGCTCTTCGTCTGCCAGTTGCAGCAATTGTCCACGGATCAGCGGTCCCAGGGCAAAATCGAAGGGTGCCTGCGCCTCGATATCAGCGAGTTCGGCGACACGCTGGGTACGCAAGGCCGTATCAAGCGGGCGCAGGTCGTGACAGGACAGAGCAAAACCGATATCAGCCGGATCGATATGCTGGCAGGGTTGGCCTTCTACCAGGATAAAGCGGGTACGCAGACTTTCATGACGGGCAATCAGGCGGTCAAGTGATGTTTTCAGCGCATGGGTGTTGAGCTGGCCTGTGAGGCGTAAAGTCACTGGCAGATGATAAGCCTGACTGGCCGCCGGATCGAGCTGGTTGATAAACCATAACCGCTGCTGGGCAAAAGAAAGAGGCAGAGATTGATGTCTGTCCGCGGGTTTAATCAATGCCGGTTGCTGTTGTTCCCCGCGGGCTTTCAGCTGTTCTGCAAGTCTTTTCTCCAGCACCGCACGTTTCAAGTCATCGATATTCATATTGATCTTTGTCATTATCTACTGCCTCCGCGGGGTTCTTTCCCGCCTAAAATGGCCATCAATTCTTCTGCTGACAGTGAGTCAAGATCGTCCAGGATTGACTCAAGTTCGTTTTCCCCTACTACACTCATTTGGGTTGAGAGAATGACAGTGGCCTGCTTTGTCAATGTGGGCGAAGCAAATAACGAAGTCAGAGGGATACTGACCAGGAATTTGTCTTGTATACGGGTTATCAGTCTGACGACCATCAGCGAGTGGCCGCCGAGTTCAAAGAAGTGGTCGTGACGACTGATACGCTCCAGCCCTAATAGATCCTGCCAGATTTGCGCCAACGCGGTTTCTATCCTGCCTTGTGGCGGCTCATAACCCTGAGTCACCACGGCCGCCAGATCCGGCGCAGGCAGGGCCTGACGGTCGAGTTTGCCATTGGGGGTCAGGGGGAAGGATGTCAGCGTGACAAAGGCACTGGGCAGCATATAGTCAGCGAGGTGCCGGGCCAGTTGCTGGCGCAGTTCTGCCGGCACCAGTTCAACCCCTTCCTGTGGCAGCAGGTAAGCGACCAGCCGTTTTTCGCTGGGTTCATCTTCGCGGGCCAGCACCACCGCCTCACGTACGCCGTCACATTGGGTCAATCTTGCCTCAATTTCGCCCAGCTCGATACGGAAACCGCGCAGTTTGACCTGAAAATCATTGCGGCCGAGGTAGTCGATATTGCCATCGGGCCGCCAGCGGCCGAGATCGCCGGTTTTGTACATACGGGCGTCTGGCTGTGAAGCGAAGGGATCAGGCAGGAAGCGTTCGGCGGTCAGTTCAGGCCGATTCAGATAACCGCGAGCCACGCCCGTCCCGGCAATATAAATTTCCCCCGTCACACCGCGAGGAACGGGTTGACCCTGTGCATCCAGAATATAAATCCGGGTATTGGCGATCGGGCGGCCAATCGGGGGCGGATTATCCTCTGCGGAGGAAGCACAGGAATAGAGTGTGGCACAGACCGTGATTTCCGTTGGTCCATAGGCATTAAGCATTTGCCGTCCGGGTGACCAGCGTTTGACTAAGGTTGGCGGACAGGACTCTCCCCCCACCAGCAAGGTTTGCACGGTATCTGGCAGGGTATCCATCGCGGATAACGCAGTCGGTGACAAGAGAACATGGCTGATGGCCTGATCGGCTAAATAGCCGGACAGTATGGCGCCGGGCAATAGATTAGCCCGTTTGGCCAGATAGAGGCACCCGCCCGCCATTAAGGCCATGCAACATTCCCAGATACTGGCATCGAAGCTGTTGGAGGCGAATTGTAAGACACGACTGTCGGCGGTGAGTGCCAGGACATGTTGCTGGGTGGTGATTAAATTGCACAGGTTTTGATGTTCAATCATCACGCCTTTCGGTTGCCCTGTTGAACCAGAAGTATAAATGACATAGGCCAGATGGCGGGATGTCAACCCCAGGGCTTGAGGCGTTGGGTTATCAGCAGGTTGTGTTGCCAGAGACGGTTCGTGGTTATCCAGCAAGACCGTTGGCAAGGCGTTAAACTGAGCGAGCCACTCTGATTGGGCCAGTTCCGATTGAGTCAGTAAAGCTACGGGGGCGGCATCTTCCAGCATATAAACCAATCGTTCGGCCGGATAAGTGGGATCAAGCGGGACATAAGCCCCCCCCGCCTTGAGGATAGCCAGTAAGCCGACCACCATCTCCGGGCTGCGTTCAACACAGAGGGCGACCCGATCATCAGGCCGCACCCCCAGCGCAATCAGATAATGGGCCAGCTGGTTAGCGTGGTGGTTTAATTCACCATAGCTCAGTGTCTGGTCTTCATAGACGACAGCAATGCTATCGGGATGTTGTGCGGCCTGCGCCTCAAACCGTTGGTGGATCAACGCTTCTTGCGAGAAATCGGCCTGAGTGGCATTGAAATCCACCAGCACTTGTTGCCGCTCTGCCGCCGGTAAGATAGGGATATCCCGGATCGCTTGTTGCGGATTGTGAATCAGGGCATCGATCAAGCCGCTGATGGCTGTCGCCAGATAGGTATTGATGCGTTCCGGTGCAATGTCGCTGACAGTCAGAGCCGTTAATTGGAAACCGTCCCCTAAGTCATCGACTGACAGGGTGATGGGGTAGTTAGTACGCTCTTCTGCGGCCAAAACACGTATACCGGTCCAGGAGGTATCAACCGCCTCCGTTTCTTCCCCTTCCGTTTCATTCGAAGCGCTGTGACGATAATTGAACAAGGTGCTGAACAGTGGCAGGGGTTGCTCTACGCCACTGCACCGTTGTGCCAGCACTAACGGGGCCTGCTCATGTTCCAGCAAAGTGGTCAGGTTGTGATAGGTCTCCTGCACGATTTCCTGTACCGTGCGCCCATCCAGAGAGAGACGCAGGGGTAACGTATTGATAAACATGCCCAGTATTTGATCGGCCCCCGCCCCGCCTTGCAAACGGCCCAGCAGCACGGAGCCAAACACCACATCATTGCGGCCGCTGGTGAGTGCCAGTACCTGTGCCCAGGCCACATGGAACAGGACACCCGGGCTGACACCGAAACGACGCGCCTGAGTGCGGATGGCTTTGGCCAGATCAGGCGCGATAGCGAGATGGGCTTTAGTGACAAGGTCGTTGCCAGTTTGTACATTAAGCAACCCAAATGGCGCGGTGGGTTCGTCAATGTCCGCTAATTGGGCGCGGAAATAGGCTTCATGCTCGGCGGTTGATGCATTCAGGGTTTGAGCAATAAAGTTGCGGTAGGGCAATACCGCAGGCAGCCTCTCCGTTTTTGCCTGCAAGATGAGCGCCATTTCTGTAAAAATCAGCTCCAGTGTCAGATGGTCACTGACCAGATGATGGAAGCGCAGCGCCAGCAACCATTCATCTTGTGCCGGATCATAGGCGATATCGGTGGCAAAGAGGGGAGCACGGTTCAGATTGATACGGTGCTGACGCGGATCAGTGTGAGCCAGTAACTGCGCCGGAATATCGTCTGTTATGGCAGGCGTGAATTCATGGACAGTCAGCGTTGCCTGACGCCAGACCACCTGCACCGGCTGTGTCAGTCCCTGCCAATAAATGGCGGTGCGCAGGATATCATGGCGGTTGATAACCTGTTGCAAGGCATTCAGGAAGCTATCGAGCCGATCACGGGTATCGAAAGCGAGTAAGCTTTGTTGCAGATAATTATCCCCCTGTGCCTGTAACAGATGATGGAACAGGATGCCTTCCTGCAACGGGGCCAGTGGATAGATATCCTGTACATTACCTGCCCCGCCGGGGATCTGCTCAGCCAGGGTATCAATCTCAGTCTGAGAGAGAGAAGCTAAAGGCAGCATATCGGGCGTGATAGCCGTACAACCTTCGGGGATACGGTTAGGGGGCACGACAAAGGTACAGACTTCACGTTGGATAGCCTGAGCCATATCAATGAGAACCGGCGCAACAAATACGCTGCGAACATCAAGTTGCCAACCCAGATTGCGCAGATCTTCGATCAGACTGACAATCAACAGTGAATGGCCGCCGAGTTCAAAGAAGTGATCATGGCGACTGACCTGCTTGAGTCTCAGGCGTTTTTGCCAAATCTGCGCCAGGGCGATTTCTGTCTCACCGACGGGGGCTTGATAGCTGCGCGTGGCAACCGCCGATAAATCGGGGGCAGGCAGAGCCTGACGGTCGAGTTTGCCGTTAGGGGTGAGCGGGAAAGTCTCTAAAGTGACAAAGGCGCTGGGCAGCATATAGTCAGCGAGGTGTTGGGCAAGTTGCTGGCGCAGTTCAGCCGGCACCGGTTCAATTCCCGCCAACGGCCGCAGATAGGCTACCAGCCGTTTCTGCCCCGGCTCATCTTCGCGGGCCAGCACTATCGCCTCCTGCACCCCGTCACATTGACTGAGTCGGGTCTCGATTTCCCCCAGTTCAATGCGGAAGCCCCGCAACTTGACCTGAAAATCATTGCGACCCAGGTAGTCGATATTACCATCGGGCAGCCAGCGGCCGAGGTCGCCGGTTTTATACAGGCGCGCATCGGGTTCTGACGAGAACGGATCGGGCAGGAAGCGCTCGGAGGTGAGTTCAGGGCGGTTCAGGTAACCACGGGCGACACCCACTCCGCCAATATAAATTTCCCCCGCCACACCAAGAGGAACGGGTTGACCTTGTGGATCCAGAATATAAATTTGCGTATTCGCAATAGGCCGGCCTATCGGTGGCACTCTTTCATCCCGGGTATCACAGGGGGTGAGCGTTGCACAAACAGTGGATTCCGTTGGCCCGTAAGCATTGATGATGATCCGTTGGTCTGTTGCCCAACGTTTGATCAACGACGATGAGCAGGCTTCACCGGCCAGCACCAGAATGGTCAGGTCGGGTAATTCAGCATCCGGTGTTAAGGCGCTGGCGGCAACGGGCGGTAGGGTTACATGAGTGATCGCCTGCGTTTTCAAGGTATTAATCAGAGCTTCGCCGGGTAATAGCGCTTCACGGGGGGCCAGGACAAGGCAGGCCCCTTGGCACAGCGTAGTGGCAATTTCAGAGATGCAGGCATCAAAGCTGAAAGAAGCAAATTGCAATAGGCGGGTGTTAGCTGTGATATGGAATGCTTCAATTTGTGCCTGAGTGAGATTATATAGGCCACGATGCTCAACCATCACGCCTTTGGGCTGACCCGTGGAACCAGAGGTGTAGATCACATAGGCCAGATGGTGTGACGTTAACCCCAGTGCATAAGCATCAGGATTATGTATTGCGCAGGTATCGAGGCCCACGGTGTCCAGCAGTACGGTAGGTTGGTCGCTGCTCAGTGTTTCAACTAACGATTCTTGGGTAAGTAATGCCACCGGGGCGGCATCATCCAGCATATAGGCCAGCCGTTCGGCCGGATAAGCCGGATCGAGCGGCACATAGGCGGCACCTGCTTTGAGGATAGCCAGTAATCCTACCACCAGTTCCAGACTGCGTTCGACACAGAGGGCGACCCGATCATCAGGCCGCACCCCCAGCGCAATCAGGTAATGGGCTACCTGATTAGCGCGGCGGTTTAATTCACCATAGCTCAGTGTCTGGTCTTCATAGACGACAGCAATGCTATCGGGATGCTGCGCGGCCTGTGCTTCAAACCGTTGGTGGATCAACGCGTCCTGCGGGAAATCGGCCTGAGTGGCATTGAAGTCCACCAGCAGTTGTTGCCGCTCTGAGGCGGGTAACATCGGCAAAGTGGCAATCCGCTGGGTTTCATCCGCCACCATAGCGGCCAGCACATTGTTGAAATAACCCGCTATTCGCTCAACGGTAGCGGTATCGAATAGAGCAGTGACATATTCCAGTTCACCGACCAAACCCGCCTCGGTTTCGGCCAATGACAAAGTTAAATCAAAGTGGGCGCCGGGATACGTTTGCTCAATAGGTGAACATTGAATATTGGGAAATGCCAGCGCCTGTGCGGGAGTATTATCTAAAGCCAGCATCACCTGAAAAATTGGGCTGTAACTGAGATTGCGTTCGGGCTGGAGCGCTTCTACCACCTGCTCAAAGGGTAAATCCTGATGGGCATAAGCGGCCAGTGCCCGCTCCCGAACCCGGGCCAGCAGATCGGCCACACTGAGATCATCATTGAAGGTGATGCGTAAAGCCAGCGTGTTAACAAAGAAACCGATTAACCCTTCCAGTTCATGATGCGGGCGGTTAGCCACCGGAGTACCGATAACGATATCCTCCTGCCCGCTAAGCCGGGCCAGTACGAGACTCCAGGCACTGAGCACCGTCATAAACAAGGTGGTGTGATGGCGCAGTCCCAGCTTTTTCAGTGAGTCCAATAAGCCGGCATCAATGTGCACCGGGACGCGGTTGCCAACAAAAGATTGTACTGCCGGGCGCGGCCGGTCGGTCGGGAGCGTCAGTAAGGCCGGTGCTCCGGTAAGCTGAGTGCACCAGAAATCACGTTGGGCCGTAAGCGCGGCCTCCTGCAACCAGTGACGCTGCCAGACGGCATAGTCGGCATACTGAATGGGCAGTGGCGGTAAAGGCGTATCTTGACCATCAAGGATGGCGCGATAAAAAACAGTGAGTTCATGTAGCATTACCCCCGTGGACCAGCCATCCGAGATAATATGGTGTAGTGTCAATAACAAGACATGCTCTTCGTCTGCCAGTTGCAGCAAGTGGCCGTGGAGCAGCGGGCCTTGAGTCAAGTCAAAAGGCGTTTGTGCTTCGAGTGCCATTAATTCCACAATACGGTGGCGATGTGTCTCAGATGGTAATGAGCGCAGATCCTGGTAAGACAGAGCAAAGCCAATATCAGCCGACTCAATGTGCTGGCAAGGTTGACCGGAAACCAGCACAAAGCGGGTACGCAGACTTTCATGGCGGGCAACCAGATGGTCAAGAGCGCGGATTAAGGCAGGGCGATGAAGCTGACCCGTCAGGCGCAATGCCACAGGGATATGATAGGCCAGGCTGGCCGCCGGATCGAGTTGAGCGAGGAACCATAAACGCTGTTGGGCAAAGGAGAGGGGCAACGGCTGGTTGCGGTCAGCCTCCGGGATCACTATCTGAGCTATTGTCGAAGCACCTGTGAGCGTCTGCGCCAGATGCATCAAAACCGGTTGGTCAAAGAGTTTCTGTAGTGACAAATCCCGTGCCAACTTTTGATGGACATGTGCGACGAGTTGGACAGCCAGCAGGGAATGGCCCCCGAGTTCAAAGAAATTATCGTGACGACCCACCTGTTCTAAGCCGAGCAAGTCTTGCCAAATCTGGGCTAAGGCGATTTCTATTTCGCCTACGGGAGCGGCATATTCCTGAACCACCACGGCCGATATATCTGGCGCAGGCAAGGCCCGCCGATCCAGCTTGCCGTTAGGCGTGAGCGGGAAGGCGTCCAGCGTGATAAAGGCGCTGGGCAACATATAGTCAGCGAGGTGCCGGGTCAGTTGCTGGCGCAGTTTGGCGGGCATCAATTCAACCCCTTCCTGTGGTAACAGGTAGGCGACCAGTCGTTTTTCCCCGGGTTCGTCTTCGCGGGCAATGACCACCGCCTCCCGTACACCGTCACACTGGGTCAGTCTTGCCTCAATTTCTCCCAACTCGATACGGAAACCGCGCAGCTTGACCTGAAAATCATTGCGGCCGAGGTAGTCGATATGGCCATCGGGCCGCCAGCGACCGAGGTCACCGGTTTTGTACAAACGGGCATTTGGCGTTGTTGAAAATGGATCGGGGATAAAACGTTCTGCCGTGAGTTCCGGGCGATTGAGGTAACCACGGGACACACCTGCACCACCAATATAAATCTCACCGCTCACCCCAAGGGGTACTGGCAGGCCCTGAGCATCCAGAATATAAATCTGGGTATTAGCGATCGGTTTTCCGATGGGAATAATGTTGTCAACGATACTCTCCTGATGATGAGTATCAAACGTGATGCAACCCACCACTGTTTCGGTCGGGCCATATTCGTTGATAATGCGTGATCCCGGTGACAGATCGTGCCAAAGTGCGACGACGGATTGAGAGAGTGCCTCCCCACCAACGATAAAACAATGGGCAGGACAAGTCCGTTTTTCCGCCAATAATCCCTTACCTATTGCAGCGAAATGAGTCGGGGTGATATTAACCAGCGTAGTAGGTGCCGTAGAGAGGGATAATAGTGCGGGCACCAACTCAGTCAGCGCCTGACCTTCATGGATAAGGTGCATTTTGCCGCCACAAAGCAGGGGCAAGTAAATACTGGAGACGGTGGCATCAAAAGCAAAAGATGATGACACGATGCTGTCTGTCTGGCTGGCTGTTACATAATGACTGAGTCCCCATTGTAAGTAATTTCTGAACCCGGCGTGTTCAACCATCACCCCTTTGGGTCGGCCGGTCGAGCCAGAGGTATAGATGACATACGCCAGATGATGAGAGGTCAGCCCCAGTGCTTGGACGTCAGGATTATTTTCCGCGTGATTGTCGAAAACAGGGGCATCAAGTAGCACGACAGGCAGGCGGGTGCCTGTCTTATCAATGAGTGACGTCTGGGTCAGTAATACCACTGGTGCCGCATCGTCCAGCATATAAGCCAGCCGTTCGGGTGGATAAGCCGGATCGAGTGGCACATAAGCCCCCCCCGCCTTGAGAGTACCCAATAATCCCACCACCATCTCCGGGCTACGTTCGACACAAATGGCGACCCGATCATCGGGTTGTACGCCCAGCGCCAGCAGATGGTGCGCCAGTTGATTGGCGCGGCGGTTTAATTCACCATAACTCAGTGTCTGGTCTTCATAGACGACAGCAATGCTAGCGGGATGCTGGGCAACCTGTGCCTCAAACAGTTGGTGGATCAATGCGTCCTGCGGGAAGTCGGCCTGAGTGGCATTGAAATCCACCAGCAGCTGTTGCCGCTCTGCCGCCGGTAAGACGGGGATAGCCCGGATCGCTTGTTGAGGGTGGTGAACCAGGGCATCGATCAAACCGCTGATGGCCGTCGCCAGATAGGCGTTGATGCGTTCGGGCGCAATGTCGGTGACGGTCAGGGTAGTGAGCAGGAAGTCATCCCCTAAATCGTCGACTGATAAGGAGATAGGATAGTTAGTGCGCTCCTCTGCGGTCAAAATACGGATGCCCGCCCAGGGGGTATCAAGCGCCCCGGTTTCCCCTATTTCCGTTCCATTCGACGCGCTGTGACGATAATTCAGCAAGCTACTGAACAGCGGCATGGGTTGCTCCACGCCACTGCATCGTTGTGCCAGCACTAACGGGGCTTGTTCATGCTCCAGTAACGTGGTCAGGTTGTGATAGGTCTCCTGCACGATATCTTGTACCGTGTGTCCGCTCAGGGAGATCCGCAGGGGTAGCGTGTTAATAAACATGCCCAGTATTTGATTAGCCCCCGCGCCACCTTGCAGACGTCCCGATAGCACAGAGCCAAAGATGACGTCATCGCGCCCGCTGGTGTGTGCCAGCACCTGTGCCCAGGCGACATGGAACAGAACACTCGGACTGACTCCTAAACGACGCGCCTGAGTGCGGATGGCTTTGGCCAGATTAGGGGCGACAGGGAGATGGGACTCAGTCACGCAGTCGTTGTCTGGGTGTACTTTGAGCACACCAAAGGGAACCGTGGGTTCATCAATATCCGCCAGCCGGCTACGGAAATAGGCTTCATGTTCTGCCACGGGGACACTTAATGTCTGGGCAATAAAGTTGCGATAAGGCAGTACCGCTGGCAGCCTCTCCGTTTTGCCTTGCAGGATCAGCGCGATTTCCGCCAGAATCAGCTCCAGTGTCATATGATCACTGACCAGATGATGGAAGCGCAGCGCCAGCAACCATTCATCTTGTGCCGGATCATAGGCGATATCGGTGGCAAAGAGGGGGGCCTGATTTAAATTGATACGATGCTGGCGTGGATCGGTATGATGCCTGAGTTGAGTGACAACGTCACCCGTTGGAGCCGGGTTGAAAATGTTTACCGTCAGCAGTGCCTGACGCCAGACCACTTGCACTGGTTGTGCCAGCGCCTGCCAGCAAATGGCGGTGCGCAGGATATCATGGCGGTTGATAACCTGTTGCAGTGCCGCTAAAAAGGCATCGAGGTGTTCACGGGTATCGAACGCGAGCAAGCTTTGCAGCAGATAATTATCCCCCTGTGCCTGTAACAGATGATGGAACAGGATACCTTCCTGTAATGGAGCGAGCGGATAGATATCCTGCACATTGGTGACGCCGCCCGGCACAGTGGTAGCGATGGCATCAATTTCAGTTTGGGACAGGGCAACCAAAGGCAGCATATCGGGCGTAATATTGGGGCAATCTTCGGGAATACGGTTGGGGGGCACGACAAAAGTGCTGCCCTCACGCCGTATTACCCGGGCCATATCAATGAGGACCGGCGCGACAAACACGCCGCGCACCTCGAGCTGCCAGCCCAGATTGCGCAGCTCTTCGATCAGACTGACAATCATCAGCGAATGACCGCCAAGCTCAAAGAAGTGGTCATGGCGGCTGACCTGTTTCAACTTCAGGAGTTTTTGCCAGATTTGAGCCAGGGCGATTTCTGTCTCACCGATGGGGGCTTCATAGCTGCGCGTGACTACTGCGGATAAATCAGGCGCAGGCAGAGCCTGACGGTTGAGTTTACCGTTAGGGGTGAGCGGGAAAGTGTCCAATGTCACAAAAGCGCTGGGTAACATATATTCGGCAAGGTGCAGGGCGAGTTGCTGGCGCAGTTCAGCCGGCACCAGCTCAACGCCCTCCCGTGACCGCAGATAGGCGACCAGCCGTTTCTGTCCCGGCTCATCTTCGCGTGCCAGTACCACAGCCTCACGTACCCCGTCACATTGGCTGAGTCGGGCTTCGATTTCTCCCAGCTCGATGCGGAATCCCCGCAACTTGACCTGAAAATCATTGCGGCCGAGGTATTCAATCGACCCATCGGATAGCCAGCGTCCCAAGTCGCCGGTCTTGTACAGGCGGGCCGTCGAGTCTGGGAAAAACGGATCGGTCAGGAAGCGATCGGCCGTCAGTTCAGGCCGGTTCAGGTAGCCGCGCGCGACCCCGTCACCGGCGATATAGATTTCTCCCGCCACACCGAGTGGTGCCGGTTGGCCGTGGGTATCGAGGATATAAATCCTCAGATCCGCCAAGGGCTGACCAATCAGACTGCCCCGCCCTGAGTGGATATCGGCTTCGGTGAGTTCACGATAGGTAGCATGAACGGTGATTTCGGTGATGCCGTACATATTGACCAGACGGGTTTGCGCCGTCGGGTTGCGCTCTACCCACGGCGCGAGGGTATGTAATTCCAGGGCTTCACCGCCAAAAATGATGCACCGCAGGGAATGCGCAGTCGCATCCTGGGCGGCAATCAGAGGGCGGAAAGCACTGGGGGTCTGGTTTAGGATCGTGACGTGTTCACGGCACAGGAGTGAATAAAACCGGTGCGGTGAACGGGCATTTTCTGCTGAGATAATGACCAGTCGGCCACCGTAAGCCAGCGCCCCCCACAATTCCCATACGGAGAAATCGAAAGCAAACGAGTGGAAGAGCGTCCAGACATCCTGGTCATCAAACTGGAAACGGGCTTGCGTGGCGGCTAACAGGCGGGTGACATTGGCGTGCTCGACCATCACCCCTTTCGGCTGGCCGGTCGAACCTGACGTGTAAATCACGTAGGCCAGATGACGGGATGTCAGGCCCCGCGCGTGTACATCGGGATTATCCGTCGGCCGGGCTGCCAGGCTCGGTTCCGGGCTATCCAGCAAGACCGCAGGTAAGGGGCTGTTCAGTTTGTCACATAATGGGGTTTGGGTCAGTAAAACCACCGGTTCGGCATCTTCCAGCATATAGGCCAGCCGTTCGGCAGGGTAGGCCGGATCGAGCGGCACATAGGCGGCTCCTGCCTTGAGGATAGCCAGTAAGCCCACCACCATCTCTGGACAGCGTTCAACACAAATGGCAATCCGATCATCGGGTTGGACGCCCAGCGCAATCAGATGATGAGCCAACTGGTTAGCGCGGTGGTTTAATTCACCATAGCTCAGTGCCTGGTCTTCATAGACGACCGCAAGGCTAGCGGGATGCCGGGCGGCCTGTGCCTCAAACAGTTGGTGGATCAACGCCTCTTGCGGGAAATCCACTTGAGTGGCATTAAAATCCACCAGCAGCTGTTGCCGCTCCGATGCCGTCAGCATGGGCAGAGCGGTAATCAGTTGGGTTTCATCGGCTACCATTGCAGTCAGCACATTCGTTAAATAACCGACCATACGCTCAATGGTTGTGGCGTCGAATAAATCCACGGTATAAGCCAGTTCACCGACCAGACCGGCTTCGGTTTCGGTCAGGGAGAAGGTTAAATCAAAGTGCGCACTATGGTGTTCCTGCTCAACGAGTGAGAGTTGCAGATCAGGTAACGCGGCCGTTTGGAGTGATAAGTGCTGTGGTGTGTTGTTTAAGGCCAGCATCACCTGGAAGATTGGGCTGTAACCCAGACTGCGTTCAGGCTGGAGGAGTTCCACCACCTGTTCAAAGGGCAGATCCTGATGGGCGTAGGCCGCGAAAGCGTGTTCCCGCACTTGGGCGAGCAGGTCAGCGACACGGGTGGTATCATCCAGCGTGATACGTAAAGCCAGCGTATTGACGAAGAACCCGATTAATCCTTCCAGTTCATGATGCGGGCGGTTAGCTACCGGTGTACCGATAACCATATCCTCCTGCCCGCTGAGTCGGGCGAGGACGATGCTCCAGGCACTGAGTATCGTCATAAATAAGGTAGCGTGATGGCGCTGTCCCAGTTCTTTAAGCGAAGCCAGTAAGGCTGCATCAATATGGACTGGGATCTGGCTGCCCGCATAAGTTTGTACTGCGGGACGGGGCCGGTCGGTGGGTAATGTCAGTAGGGCCGGTGCGCCGGCCAGCCGGTTGCGCCAGAAATCACGTTGTTCAGCAATAACGGCGTCTTGTAACCATGTTCGCTGCCAGACGGTATAGTCGGCATACTGAATGGGTAATGGCGCTAAAGGCGTCTCTTGCCCGTCAAGGATGGCGCGGTAAAGGGTACTGAGTTCATGCAGCAGTACACCGATGGACCAGCCATCCGAGATAATATGATGTTGGGTAAGCAGCAGGAGATGCTCATCATCGGTCAGTTGCAGCAGGTGACCTCGCAGTAACGGACCTTGGGCCAGGTCAAATGGCGTCTGCTCGTCAAGTGCTGTGACTTCGGTAATACGGTTGTTACGGGCGTCTGGCGTTAATGCCCGCAGATCCTGGTAAGACAGGGCAAAGCCGATATCGGCCGGATCGATATATTGACAAGGTTGGCCGGAAATCAGCACAAAACGGGTACGCAAGCTTTCATGGCGGGCGACCAGATGGTCAAGAGCGCGGGTCAGGGCCGGGCGATGAAGCTGACCGGTCAGGCGCAACGCCATCGGGATATGATAGGCCAGACTGGCCGCCGGATCGAGCTGAGCGAGGAACCATAAACGCTGTTGAGCAAAGGACAGGGGCAACGGCTGGTTGCGGTCAGCCACAGGGATGTCTACCAGAGAGGTGGTTGTCGTATCCGTCAGCGCGTGGGCCAGATCGCTCAAAAGCGGCTGGTCAAAAAGTTGCTGTAATGGCAACTCGCGGGCCAGTTGTTGACGAATGCGGGCCGCCAACTGGACAGCCAGCAGGGAATGGCCCCCGAGTTCGAAGAAGTTATCATGACGACCCACCTGTTCTAAGCCGAGCAGATCTTGCCAAATCTCGGCCAGCGTGATTTCGATTTCGCCTACGGGAGCGGCATATTTCTGAGCCACCACGGCCGATACATCTGGCGCAGGCAAAGCCCGACGATCCAGCTTGCCGTTAGGCGTGAGCGGGAAGGCGTCCAGCGTGACAAAGGCGCTGGGCAGCATATAGTCAGCGAGATGCTGAACAAGTTGGCGGCGCAGTTCTGCCGGCACCAGTTCAATCCCTTCCTGTGGCAGCAGGTAAGCGACCAGCCGTTTTTCGCCGGGTTCGTCTTCGCGGGCCAGCACCACCGCCTCACGTACGCCGTCACATTGGGTCAGTCTTGCCTCAATTTCGCCCAGTTCGATCCGGAAACCGCGCAACTTGACCTGAAAATCATTGCGCCCGAGGTAGTCGATATTGCCATCGGGCAGCCAGCGGCCGAGGTCGCCGGTTTTATACATCCGCGCATAGGGTTCTGATGAGAACGGATCGGGCAGGAAGCGTTCAGCGGTGAGTTCAGGCCGATTCAGGTAGCCACGGGCCACACCGTCACCGGCGATATGGATTTCACCGGCAACGCCGCAAGGAACGGGCTGCCCCTGTGCGTCCAGAATATAAATCCGGGTATTAGCGATTGGGTGGCCGATAGGGATTTTGCCGTCAACTTCCTGATCTGCCATGGCCGGGATTTCATAGGCGGTGGCAAACGTGGTGGTCTCCGTTGGCCCATACACATGCAGTAAATGTTTGGGAGGGGATTCGGTGCTGAGGCGAATGGCCGGACGAGTATCCGCCTGCTCGCCGCCAAAAAGAACATACCGTAAACCGGATAAGGAGGGCCCAATCAGGTTTGCATACTGGTTAAACAGGGCCGTGGTCAGGAAGAGGGCACTGACTCCTTCCGATGACAGGCACTGACCAAAAAGGGTGGGGTGTAACAGGGTCTTTTCCGGGATGAGCAGAATGCGCGCACCATGAACCAGGCCAGCCCACACTTCCCAGGTGGCGGCATCAAATGAGACATTGGCGCAATGGGCAATACAATCGTCAGGTCCCATATCGGCAAAGCCATTATTGATGATCAGGCTAACGACATTACGATGTTCAACCATCACCCCTTTGGGCTGGCCGGTCGAGCCAGAGGTATAGATGACATACGCCAGATGATGTGAGGTCAGCCCCAGTGCTTGGGCGTCAGGATTATTTTCCGCGTGATTGTCGAAAACAGGGGCATCAAGTAGCACGACAGGCAGGTGGGTGCCGGTCTTGTCAATGAGTGACGTCTGGGTCAGTAATACTACCGGTGCCGCATCGTCCAGCATATAAGCCAGCCGTTCGGGTGGATAAGCCGGGTCGAGTGGTACATAAGCAGCACCCGTCTTGAGAATACCCAATAATCCCACCACCATCTCCGGGCTGCGTTCAACACAAATGGCGACCCGGTCATCGGGTTGTACGCCCAGTGCCAGCAGATGGTGCGCCAGTTGATTGGCGCGGCGGTTTAATTCACCATAGCTCAGTGTCTGGTCTTCATAGACGACAGCAATGTTAGCGGGATGCTGGGCAACCTGTGCCTCAAACAGTTGGTGGATCAACGCCTCTTGCGGGAAATCGGCCTGAGTAGCATTGAAATCCACCAGCAGTTGTTGCCGCTCTGCCGCCGGTAAGACGGGAATAGCCCGGATCGTTTGTTGCGGATTGTGAATCAGGGCATCGATCAAACCGCTGATGGCCGTCGTCAGATAGGTATTGATGCGTTCGGGCGCAATGTCGGTGACAGTCAGGGCCGTCAACTGGAAATCGTCCCCAAAGTCATCCACAGACAGGGTAATGGGATAATTGGTCTGTTCCTCAGCCGCAACCAGGCGCATTTCTGTCCATATGGTATCAATGGACTTATCCTTTTCAGCCTGACTATGGCGATAATTGAGCAGGGTACTGAACAGTGGTAGCGGTGGGGTCACGCGACTACTCCGTTGTGCCAGTGCCAATGGGGCTTGCTCATGCTCCAGCAAGGTACTTAAATTGTGATAGGTCTCCTGCACGATTTCCTGTACCGTGCGCCCATCCAGAGAAAGACGCAGGGGGAGCGTATTGATAAACATCCCCAATATGCGATCAGCCCCTGCACCACCTTGCAAACGGCCCAGTAGCACAGAGCCAAACACCACATCATCGCGGCCGCTGGTTCGGGCCAGTACCTGTGCCCAGGCCACATGGAACAGGACACTTGGGCTGACACCGAAACGGCGCGCCTGAGTACGGATTGCCTGTGCCAACGTGGGGTCAAGCAGAAGGCTATTTTCGTGGATAGCACTATTATCGCTATCGCCGGGGACGCTGAGTATCCCAAAGGGGGCGGTGGGTTCATCAATATCCGCCAGTCGGCTACGGAAATAGGCTTCATGCTCTGCCACGGGCACACTTAATGTCTGGGCAATAAAGTTGCGGTAGGGCAGCATGGGGGGCAATGTTTTGGCATTGCCCTGTCGTATCTGGGCAATCTCGGCGAAAATCAGATCTGAGGTCATATGGTCATTGACCAGATGATGGAAGCGCAGCACCAGCAACCACTCATTTTGGGCGGGATCATGGGCGATATCAGCGACAAAGAGGGGCGCCCGGTTCAAATTAATACGATGCTGACCCGGATCAGTGTGAGCCAGTAACTGCGCCGGAATATCGTCCGTCTGGGCAGGGGTGAATTCACAGACAGTCAGCGATGCCTGACGCCAGACCACCTGCACCGGTTGCTCCAGTCCTTGCCAATAAACCGCTGTACGCAGGATGTCATGACGATCAATAACTTGCTGTAAAGCTGCCAGAAAGGCATCAAGATGTTCACGGGTGTCACAGGCAAATACGATCCGTGATAAATAGGCATCACCTTGTGTCTGTAACAGATGATGGAACAGGATACCTTCCTGCAACGGGGCCAGTGGATAGATATCCTGTACATTACTTGCCCCGCCGGAAACGGTATCAATGATGGCATCAATTTCGGATTGGGACAGCGAAACCAGTGGCAGCATATCGGGGGTAATGGCCGCACAGTTCTCAGGAATAAGGTTGGGAGGCACTATAAAGGTATGGGTATCACGTTGGATAGCCTGGGCCATATCGGTCAGAATGGGGGCGGCGAATACACTGCGGGCATGGAGTTGCCAGCCCAGATTGCGCAACTCTTCGATCAGGCTGATAATCATCAGCGAATGACCACCGAGTTCGAAGAAATGGTCATGGCGACTGACTTGTCTCAGGCTCAATAATTTTTGCCAAATCTGCGCCAGCACGGTTTCTGTCTCACCGATGGGGGCTTCATAGTTGCGGGCCACGACCGCCGATAAATCGGGGGTCGGCAGGGCCTGACGGTCGAGTTTTCCGTTTGGCGTGAGAGGGAAGGCGTCCAGCGTGACAAAGGCACTGGGCAACATATACTCAGCGAGGTGCTGGGCCAGTTGCTGGCGCAGTTTGGCGGGCACCAATTCTCCCCCTTCCCGTGGTAACAGGTAGGCGACCAGCCGTTTTTCGCCGGGTACATCTTCGCGGGCAATGACCACCGCCTCACGTACCCCATCACATTGGCTGAGACGGGCTTCGATTTCCCCCAGTTCAATGCGGAAGCCACGCAATTTGACCTGAAAGTCATTGCGGCCAAGATAGTCGATATTGCCATCGGGCAGCCAGCGACCGAGGTCGCCGGTTTTGTACATCCGCGCATCGGGTTCTGAAGAGAACGGATCAGGCAGGAAACGCTCGGCGGTCAGTTCAGGCCGATTCAGGTAACCGCGAGCCACACCCGTCCCGGCAATATAAATTTCCCCCGTTACACCGCGAGGAACGAGCTGACCCTGTGCATCCAGAATATAAATCCGGGTATTGGCGATCGGGCGGCCGATCGGGGGCGGATTATCGGCTGAACTATCTTCTGCGGAGGAAGCACAGGAATAGCGTGTGGCACAGACCGTGATCTCCGTCGGCCCATAGGCATTGATCATCTGCCGGCCTTGCGCCCAGCGTCTGACCAGGGACGGTGGACACGCTTCGCCCGCCACCAGCAAGATTTGCAGGGTATCGGGCAGGGAATTCATGGCGGCCAACGCGGTGGGTGACAAGATAAGGTGGCTGATGGCCTGATCGGCTAAGTAGCCGGACAGTATGGCACCGGGCAACAGGCTGGCTCGTTGGGCGAGATAGAGACGCCCCCCCGTCATTAAGGCCATGCAATATTCCAGAATACTGGCATCGAAACTGTTGGAGGCGAATTGTAAGACACGACTGTCGGCGGTAAGTGCCAGGGCATGTTGCTGGGTGGTTATCAGGTTGCACAGGCCATGATGCTCGATCATTACTCCTTTGGGTTGACCGGTCGAACCGGACGTATAAATGACATAGGCCAGATGGCGGTGCGTCAATCCCAGGGCTTGAGGCGCTGGGTTATCAGCAGGCTGTGTCGCCAGAGACGGTTCGTGGTTATCCAGCAAGACCGTTGGCAAGGTGTCAAACTGAGCGAGCCACTCTGACCGGGCCAGTGCAGTTTGGGTCAGTAAAGCCACCGGAACGGCATCTTCCAGCATATAGGCCAGTCGTTCGGCCGGATAGGACGGATCAAGCGGGACATAAGCCCCGCCGGCTTTAAGGACAGCCAGTAAGCCGATCACCATCTCCAGACTGCGTTCGGCACAGAGGGCGACCCGATCATCCGGACGTACCCCCAGCGCAATCAGGTAATGGGCCAGCTGGTTAGCGCGGTGGTTTAATTCACCATAGCTCAGTGTCTGGTCTTCATAGACGACAGCAATGCTAGCGGGATGCCGGGCGGCCTGTGCCTCAAACAATTGGTGGGGCAGCACGTCTTGCGGGAAATCGGCCTGAGTGGCATTGAAGTCCACCAGCAGTTGTTGCTGTTCTGAGGCGGGCAGCATCGGCAAAGTGGCAATCCGCTGGGTTTCATCTGCTACCATGGCGGTCAGCACATTGTTGAAATAACCGGCTATCCGCTCAACGGTGGTGGTGTCGAATAAATCGGTGGCATATTCCAGCTCACCGACCAGACCGGTCTCGGTTTCACTCAGTGACAAGGTCAAATCAAAATGCGCACTGGTGTGCATTTGCTCAATGGGCGTGCATTGGACATCAGGAAATGCCAGTGTCTGGGCGGGGGTATTATCTAAAGCCAGCATCACCTGAAAAATTGGGCTGTAACTGAGATTGCGTTCGGGCTGGAGTGCTTCTACCACCTGTTCAAAGGGTAAATCTTGATGGGCATAAGCGGCCAGTGACCGCTCCCGAACCTGGGCTAACAAATCGGCCACACTGAGATCATCATTAAAGGTAATACGTAAAGCCAGTGTGTTAACAAAGAAACCGACTAACTCTTCCAGTTCATGATGCGGACGGTTAGCGACAGGGGTGCCGATAACGATATCATCCTGCCCGCTAAGTCGGGCCAGTACCAGACTCCAGGCACTGAGTACTGTCATAAACAAGGTGGTGTGATGGCACAATCCCAGTTTTTTCAGTGAGTCCAATAAATCGGCATCAATGTGCACAGGGACGCGGCTGCCAACAAAGGATTGTACTGCCGGGCGCGGTCGGTCAGCCGGGAGTGTCAGTAAGGCCGGTGCCCCGGTAAGCTGGGTGCACCAGAAATCACGTTGTGCCGTGAGCGCGGCCTTTTCCTCTTGCAGCCAGTGGCGCTGCCAGACGGCATAGTCGGCATACTGAATCGGCAGAGGCGGTAAAGGCACGTCTTGACCATCAAGGATGGCGCGGTAAAAAACACTGAGTTCATGCATCAGCACACCGACGGACCAGCCATCAGTAATAATATGATGCTGAGTGAGCAGCAAGACATGCTCTTCGTCTGTCAGTTGCAGTAAGTGAGCACGCAGCAGCGGACCTTGGGTAAAGTCAAAAGGCGTCTGCGCGTCAAGTGCCGTGACTTCGGTAATACGGTTGTTACGGGCGTCTGGCGTTAATGCACGCAGATCCTGGTAGGGCAGGGCAAAACGGATATCAGCCGAATCGATGTGCTGGCAAGGTTGGCCGGAAACCAGTACAAAGCGGGTACGCAAACTTTCATGACGGGCGACCAGATGGTCGAATGCACGGGTCAGAGCAGGGCGGTTAAGCTGTCCCGTCAGGCGCAATGCCACAGGAATATGATAAGCCAGGCTGGCCGCCGGGTCGAGTTGCCCCAGGAACCACAGTCTTTGTTGAGCAAAGGACAGGGGTAACGACTGGCTGCGGTCAGCGACCGGGATCACTATCTGAGCCATTGTGGAAGCACTGGTGAGCGTTTGGGCCAAATGCATCAAAACCGGTTGCTCAAAGAGTTGCTGTAATGGCAATTCCCGCGCTAATCGCTGGCGGACTCGTGCTACCAGTTGGGTAGCAAGCAGGGAATGCCCCCCGAGTTCGAAGAAATGATCGTGACGACCCACTTGTTCCAAACCTAACAACGCTTGCCAAATTTGGGCAAGGGTGATTTCTATTTCGCCCACGGGGGCGGCATAATCTCTCACTACCACGGCCGATAAATCGGGGGCAGGCAAGGCTTTGCTGTCTAGCTTGCCATTGGGGGTCAACGGGAAGGACTCCAGCGTGACAAACGCACTGGGCAACATATATTCAGCGAGATGTTGGGCAAGTTGCTGGCGCAGTGCAGCGGGCACCAATTCAACCCCTTTCTGTGGCAGCAGGTAAGCGACCAGCCGTTTCTGCCCGGGTTCATCTTCGCGGGCCAGCACCACCGCTTCGCGCACGCCGTGACATTGGCTGAGTCTGGCTTCGATTTCCCCCAGTTCAATGCGGAAGCCACGTAGTTTAACCTGAAAATCATTGCGCCCGAGGTAGTCGATATTGCCATCGGGCAGCCAGCGGCCGAGGTCGCCAGTCTTGTACATCCGCGCATTGGGGGTGGAAGAGAACGGGTCAGTGAGGAAACGTTCGGCAGTCAGTTCAGGGCGATTCAGGTAACCGCGAGCCACGCCGACACCCGCGATATAAATTTCTCCCGCCACACCGCGAGGAACAAGTTGACCGTGTGCATCCAGAATATAAATCCGGGTATTGGCGATCGGGCGGCCAATCGGGGGCGGATTATCCTCTGCGGAGGAGGTACAGGGATAGAGTGTGGCACAGACCGTGGTTTCTGTTGGTCCATAGGCATTGATCATTTGCCGGCCTGGTGACCAGCGTTTGACTAAGCTTGATGGACAGGTTTCTCCCCCCACCATCAAGATTTGCACGGTATCGGGCAGGGAATCCATCGCGGCTAACGCGGTCGGTGACAAGAGAACATGGCTGATGGCCTGATCGGCTAAGTAGCCGGACAGTATGGTCCCGGGCAATAGATCGGTCCGTTTGGCCAGATAGAGACGAGCGCCCGCCATTAAAGCCATGCTACATTCCCAAATACTGGCATCGAAGCTGTTGGAGACGAACTGTAAGACGCGGCTGTCGGCCGTGAGTGTCAGGGCATGTTGCTGGGTGGTTACCAGATTGCACAGGCTATGATGTTCGATCATTACCCCTTTCGGTTGCCCGGTCGAACCGGAAGTATAAATGACATAGGCCAGATGGCGGGATGTCAACCCTAAGGCTTGAGGCGCTGGGTTCTCAGCAGGTTGTGTTGCCAGAGACGGTTCTTGGTTATCCAGCAAGACCGTTGGCAAAGCGTTAAACTGAGCGAGCCACTCTGACCGGGCCAGAGCAGTTTGGGTCAGTAAAGCCACAGGGGCGGCATCTTCCAGCATATAGACCCGTCGTTCGGTGGGGTAAGTGGGATCAAGCGGCACATAAGCCCCGCCAGCTTTGAGGATAGCCAGAAAGCCGACTATCATCTCCAGACTGCGTTCGACACAGATAGCGACCCGATCATCCGGCCGCACGCCCAGCTCAATCAGGTAATGGGCCAGTTGGTTGGCACGGCGGTTAAGCTCGTCATAGCTCAGGGACTGCCCGGCAAACACGACGGCTGTTGCATTGGGTGTTTTTGCTATTTGTGCTTCGAACAATTGATGGATCAGGGTCTCTTGTGGGAAGTCCATCTGTGTGGCATTGAAATCCACCCGTAATTGTTGCTGCTCTGTGAGTGGTAATAGGGGTAAGCATCGGATCTGGGTTTCAGGAGACGTCAGGGCAGCATCTATCAACACCATGAGGCGGGACTGGAGTGCTGTCGCTTCAGCACGACTCAGGTAATTGGGTGAAAAATTAAACTCAAGAGTGACCGGTTTCTGTGCATCCTCACTGTCAGCAAAAGCATATTGATGGACAGCGATAACAAGAGGAAACGATGCACCACGTTGTATTTTGGCGTATTTGAGTGTGGCGTCGGGTATATCGGCGTTCACTTCTGTCCGCTCAAATGACAGCATGATATCGAATAACTGGGTGCGTCCGGTCTGTTGTTGGATTTGTGTGAGCCGATTGATTTCTGTGATGGGAAGACGCTGATGTTTGTAGCAACGCCGCAATTCTGTTGCAGTTTTGCTCATCACATCAAGGAAAGTATCATGGGGCGAAACGGTTATACCGACCGGAATCACCGATGAAAACATCCCCACCGTGCGTTTTTGTTTGCTGTTTTTACGGTTATCTACGGGAATACCAATAACAATATCTTCATCTTCGGTACGGTTTGTCAGCGAGTAAGCAGTACGTGAAAAATAGCAAGCCAGCGCGGCATACATAAAATGCAGGACAGACAATCCATGTGCAGCAACAGTCTCTTCGATTCGCTGGAAGAGCGTTTTATCCAGTGACCAAATTAAAGGTTCGGTATGTTCGCTATCTGTTGTTTTCCCTGAATTTGATGGCTGAATTAAAGCAGGTGGTAAATTTTTATAGCGCTCTGACCAGAATTGCTGGTCTTGTCGATAGCGCTGCGAGTTTAAATAGGCATGATCTTCATTAATCAAGTCGAGATAAGAGGGGGCCGCTTTTGTCGATTTCTTTCCTTTGCTTAACCGAGTATATGTATTGGCTATCTCTTCGGAAATAAGTCTTAAAGTCGTCGTATCGCCAATAAGATGATGACAGCAAAACTGGCAGTACCAACGGTTATCACTTACTCGTAACAGTGCAAAACGCCATAGTTCATTGTACAAATCAAACGGACGCATGAAGGCAGTACGGATATAGTGTTCTGCTTGTTCTTCAGCGTCAGAATAACCTGAGAAATCGTGGATTGTTACGGATACAGGCAAGGCGTCGGTGAGCGCTTGCTGTGGTAATTCCTGAGTTTTAACGAGTCGTAAACGCAATGCATCATGACGATGAACAACGGTCTCAACAGCGCGAACTAACAGCGCATCATCCAACTTTCCCTCAACAAGGATCACGGAACCTAAGTTATAGCAGGTGCTATAAGGACGGAGGATCTGGTCGAGCCAGACGACTTGCTGGGGAGAGCTGAGTGGGAATTTAATATTATTGTTACTATTGCGTGGCATAGGCATCGCTTAACTCCTGCTCGTGATAATAATTAGTCATGCTAATAAATTAAAATTTGAGTTATGTAACAGTGCTGCACGCTAGAATATGATTGGCTAACTAACGCTTTCATAAACGAATGCTTTGTTTTTTTGATTTTTGTTATAAGAGAATGAGTTTGTGTATTTTTTGATTATTTGTATAAAAAATACTGATATAAGTATCGTTTGGGGAATTTTTGAATAGAATCAGAAAGATAGAGATAGAGATAGAGATAGAGATAGAGATAGAGATAGAGATAGAGATAGAGAATGTTTGAAAATGCTGATGGTGTGCCTGTGGGGCTATCATATACGAGTTCTTAAGAATTCAGATCTTTAAAATTCCTATATAATGTTTTGTTCTTATATAATCTTTTTGACGGTATTATTGAAGGCATCTGATATAAAAGAAAAGGGATTAACCAGCGCGAGAACGCGGGAGGGATGTTGCAGAAACCGGTATGGGTAAAACCAGACCGGTTTCTGAAAATATTCTGACATTCCGTCACTCTGTCCACTCAGGCCTGAGGCCGTCTTCGTTATCGCAGAGGAAGGGATTCAGGGAATATTTTACGCTGTAGGCACAACGTTTGCTGCTGCCGGGCCTTTGGCGCCCTTCTCGATGGAGAACTCGACCTTCTGGCCTTCGAACAGAGTACGGTAGTCGTTACTCTGAATTGCAGAGAAGTGTACGAACACGTCTTTGCTTCCATCAGAAGGGGAGATAAAACCAAAACCTTTATCCGCATTAAACCATTTTACTAAACCAGTCATTTTATTAGACATGTGATATTTCCTTTAATTGAGCCTTTTTAGGCGAATATGGCTTGTTTTACAGAAACTACTTAGCGCTTAACGTAGAGACTCAACAAGAAGGGATATCTGGGATAACGCCTGAGGATGAGAACTGCTTTAATAAACTGCTTTGTATGAGGTCTGTCTTTCAAACCGACGCCGATATTAACGCATGACCTGAGATATTAAGCAAGTAATATTTTAGCGGATTTGTATAATTGCGGGTAAGAAGGAGACGATATTGTTGAAAATCACCGCCGGCTGGCGGTGATTAGAACTTATAACAATTCAAATGCTCGCTTAATCATCGCATCGGAATAAGGCTGTTGGCCGTTTTCCATTTGAATGATCGCTTTAACCAGTCGGCTCATTGTGGTGACATTTTCTACATCCACTACGGCACTGCTAGCTATGCCAACTGATTTACATACATAAGCGATATAACTCTCGGTATTATTTTCATTCGGTGGTGCCCAGCGGGAAATAAACTGGCGAATCGTATTGTCCCCGTATTTGCGTTCGTAGTTGCGCAGAATTTTTAGCATCGCCCGTATGCCATATTCCGGCGCCACAAATTGACAAAATGATTTGTCTGTCTGGATATCACGCAAACCTTGCCATTTGTCTCTATGACGGATATTGCCGGGGTTGTGGTTACGAATTCCTCTTGTCATTGTTATCTCCTAAACGTTTATTGATGGCACGAATGGAAAACTCTCGGATTTTCTCTACGCCAATAAAACCAACGGCTCCGCCGAGGGCAGGTGAAATGCTGTTTGGAATACCAAATAGTTCCAGTCCACTGGAAAATCCCCACGACAGCGCTCCACACAGTAGCGGCTCGACCCAGCGATTTTTCCGCTCCACACCGTCATAAATAAGCCGGCCGTAACAGATCATAACGGCCAAAATAGAACCAGAAATTTGCGGCCAAGCGTTTCTTAGACCGTTTAATAAATCGGCCCATAAATCAGGATGTTCTTTCATTATTGTTCCCATAATTTGGTGATGGGCATCATCATCATCATCATCATCAACACTGACTGAATGAATGACGTCCCGTACCTTTTCATAGTAACGCGGGTAAAGAAAATCCACATGGATACGCTATTGTGCTCTGGCTCTTACTAAACCCATAAACGCCAAATTTTAGAGATAGACAAAAAGCAAATGAATTGCACAAATTCAAATAGACACTATATTAATCAATGTGATTTTTAATCATAAAATTATATTTTAACAAATAGTTAACTTAAATAATTGTATTGTTGATAATCTTTTCTGTAGCTCATTTTAGCATCACTAAATTTCCTTGATTGTATCAACTATTCGATGGTCATCGCCAAGTAACGCTGAATTTATCCTGTCAGTTTAAGTAGAGATAGAGTAAGGAATAATGTCATGAAAGTATTGATAGCAAAAAATGAAGTGGGTACACGATATCATAGCCACTATGTTGAAAATGCCGTGCATAGGTTGGCAGATAAATTAATCGAGAAAGAGGTTGATGTTGTTATTGCTGAGTCTTTTGATGATAGCTATACAATAATTTCTGCCAATGAGCCGTTTGATTGTTTAATGATAAGTTGTGCACTCATGGATGATGATTTATATCTTCAAGTACAGAGAATATTAAATAAATTATTTGAACGACAGGAAAATGTTCCGGTCTTTTTGTTAAGTGATCGGGAAAAAACGGTATTTTTGCTAAATCATGAATTATTGGAGCAGTTAACTGAATTTGCCTGGATATTAGAAGATTCAGCGGCTTTTATCGCGGGTCGTGCTATTGCTGCTATGCAGCGTTATCGTCAACAATTATTTCCTCCTTTAATGTCAGCGTTGATGAAATACAGCCGAACCTATGAATACTCCTGGGCGGCACCTGGGCATCAGGGGGGAGTCGGATTTAATAAAACACCGGTTGGCCGCTTTTATCATGACTATTATGGGGAAAATCTTTTCCGTACCGATATGGGAATTGAACGAGCCTCATTGGGTTCGCTATTAGATCATTCCGGTGCATTTGGTGAAAGTGAAAAAAACGCCGCCAGAGTGTTTGGCGCAGACCATTCTTATTCTGTCGTGGTGGGAACGTCAGGCTCTAACCGCACGATTATGCAGGCGTGCATGACCGAAGATGACGTGGTGATCATTGACCGAAATTGCCATAAATCCATTGAGCAAGGGCTGATACTGACAGGTGCCAAACCGGTTTATATGCTACCGAGCCGTAACCGTTATGGCATCATCGGGCCTATTTATCCACAAGAAATGCAGGTAAAAACATTACAGAAAAAACTGAAACAAAATCCCCTGATTCAGGGCATAGCGAGCCAGAAACCCGTTTATAGCGTAGTGACAAACTGTACCTATGATGGTGTCTGTTATAACGCCAAGCAGGTACAGGCGTTATTGGATAAAAGCGTCGATAGAATACATTTTGATGAAGCATGGTATGGCTATGCGCGGTTTAACCCAATCTATCACGATCATTTTGCCATGCGTGGAGATCCCAAAAACCACTCCGGGCCGACAGTCTTTGCTACCCATTCATCTCACAAGTTGTTGAACGCACTATCTCAAGCCTCTTTTATCCACGTACGGGACGGACGCAACCCTGTGGATTTTTCAAGGTTTAATCAAGCCTACATGATGCATGCAACAACGTCTCCTCTGTATGCGATTTGCGCTTCAAACGATATTGCAGTTTCGATGATGGATGGCAACAGCGGCTACTCATTAACTCAGGAAGTCATTGAGGAAGCCATTGATTTTCGTCAGGCATTAGCGCGCTTGCATCGTGATTTCAATAAGAAGGGGGATTGGTTCTTTAAACCCTGGAATCAGGAAAAAGTAACCGATCCTGCAACCGGTAAGAAAATGGCTTTTGAAGATGCGCCAAAGGAATTACTGGCGAAGGAACAAAGTTGCTGGCTAATGAATCCGGGAGACAGTTGGCACGGTTTTGAAGATTTGCCGGCTAACTGGAGTATGCTTGATCCGATTAAAGTCAGCATATTGGCTCCGGGCATGGGAGATAATGGTAAGTTGAAAAAACAGGGCGTGCCGGCAGCATTAGTCACTGCCTGGTTAAGCCAGCACGGTATCGTACCGACCCGCACGACAGACTTCCAAATTATGTTCCTGTTTTCAATGGGGATCACCAAAGGAAAATGGGGAACATTGCTTAACACCCTGTTATCTTTCAAACATCATTATGATGCCAATACGCCTTTGAATAAGGTGTTGCCAGATTGGGTAGAGCAGCACCCAGAAGTGTATGAGCAATTAGGACTGAAAGAGTTAGGCGATAAAATGTTCGATTATTTGCGGCAGAATAATCCGGGAGAAAAACTGAATCGGGCATATGCCGGTTTACCCAAAATGGAAATGATCCCGCGAGCCGCTTATCAGGCCATTGTGACCAATAATGTGGAAATGGTGGCCCTGGACGATTTACCTCATCGCATTGCGGCAAACTCTATCATCCCCTATCCGCCCGGTATTCCAATGCTGCTTTCAGGCGAAAACTTTGGTGATAAAACCAGTCCCCAAATTGGATATTTGCATGCGTTACAAAAGTGGGATCATGAATTTCCTGGTTTTGAGCATGAAACGGAAGGCACAGAGATTATCAACGGCATTTATCACGTGATGTGTATAAAAAAGTGAAAACGGGAAGATAAATTATGGCTATTGTTTCAGAAGCAAATGTTTCAGAGGCAAAAAAAGTCGGATTGATCCCCGTTACTCTGATGGTTGCGGGTAACATCATGGGTTCGGGCGTTTTTTTGCTGCCTGCCAGCCTGGCTTCAACCGGCGGTATTGCGATCCTTGGCTGGCTGGTGACTATCATTGGTGCTGTGGGGTTATCAATCGTCTATGCGAAAATCTCCTCACTGGATGATAGTCCGGGGGGATCTTATGCTTATGCACGGCGGGCTTTTGGCCCTTTTTTAGGCTATCAGACGAATATTTTATATTGGCTGGCGTGTTGGATCGGCAATATCGCCATGGTTGTGATTGGCGTGGGTTACCTGAGCTATTTTTTCCCCGTCCTGAAAGATCCCATTATTTTAACCCTCTCTTGTACAGTCATACTGTGGATATTTGTCATTTTGAACATTATCGGGCCACATGTTATTACCCGAGTGCAAGCGGTAGCAACAACCTTAGCATTGATTCCGATTGTAGCAACCGCCGTATTGGGTTGGTTCTGGTTCAACGGTAAGACCTATATGGATGCGTGGAACGTCAGTGGCTTGAATACCTTTGGCGCGATTCAGAGTATTTTAAACGTCACATTATGGTCTTTTATTGGCGTTGAAAGTGCTTCTGTTGCGGCTGGTGTGGTCAAAAATCCTAAGCGTAATGTGCCGATCGCGACGATTGGTGGTGTGCTGATTGCTGCCGTCAGTTATGTTCTGTCCAGCAGCGTGATTATGGGCATGATCCCTAACGCGGCGTTGAAAATCTCCTCTTCACCTTTTGGCGATGCTGCCCGATTGGCGTTGGGCGATACCGCAGGAGCCGTAGTTGCCTTTTGTGCAGCGGCCGGCTGTTTGGGATCATTGGGTGGCTGGACATTGCTCGCAGGGCAAACTGCCAAAGCTGCCGCAGATGATGGGCTGTTTCCTTCAATCTTTGCCAAAGTGAACAAAGCCGGAACGCCAGTTGCGGGTTTGTTGATATTGGGTGTTTTAATGACGCTTTTCCAACTCAGTAGTATTTCGCCAAATGCCGCGAAAGAATTTGGCTTGGTTTCTTCCGTCTCCGTGATTTTTACCTTGATACCTTACCTGTATACCTGTGCAGCTTTGCTGTTAATTGGTCATGGTCATCTTGGGCAGGAGAAAACGCGATATATCATCATTACGTTTATTGCCTTTATTTATTGCATCTGGGCAGTTTTGGGAACCGGAGCACAAGAAGTGGTATGGACACTTGTTGTTATGATGGTCATAACAGCAATGTATACCTTTAACTACAACACGAAACACCCTGTCCCTTTTCCGTTAGATAAAAAAGAGTAACTTCGATTTTGGGGTGTCACTATTTTGGTGCTGTTATTTCAGCACCTTTTTTTGATCAAAAAAATATTCGCAATTTGTGATCGTGCCCTGATATTGACGCTTCTGGCAGCCCAGGCAAACGGATAGAAGGTAGAACTTATGGATGATGATATTGGATTTCGATGTAACAAATGGGGTTCTGGTTCATATAAAGACCCGCAATTCGATTCAGTACAAGGCTGGTTTTCATAATCGTGGATCATTTTTCTGGTTTTTCTGGAAATTGATAAAATTTTAAGGGAGGAACATTTAATGAGAACCTCAAAACTTCGTTATGAGATAAAGTTAGTATATTCAAATGGTTGATTGACTTTAAATATCATATTTTCTTTCGATGAAAGTACGATAAACAACACGTTGAACACCTGAAATTATCGGACTAATTCCTATCCATGAATCTGAATAGGCGCTAACATGGTTTAGGTGTTAGATAACTCACAGTAAGTTATCCCCATTTCAATAAACTAAAAGAAATCAGGATAACTTGGTATTTCGAAAAGTAGGAGCGTGCATATGTACAAAACTATTTTAGTACCAGTCGATATTTCAGAAGAAGCGCTAACCAACAAGGCAGTTGACTGTGCGCTTAAAATCGCCAGGGAAACCGGGGCTGAACTACATTTTTTACATGTATTACCCATTTCATCGGCGATTATTAATGCTTATGCACTAGGCTATATGGAAATTAAGGACAAGGCGACTATCAAGGCAGAGCGGGACTTGAAAAAGCTGGTTGATTCCATTGAATTACCCAATCGTCAAATCTCCTATTCGATTGCATTTGGTTCACCAAGAGACGAAATTACTGCGACAGCGGATGAAATTGGCGCTGATTTGATTGTTATCGGTTCAAGACGACCTAATATTACGACGCATCTGTTGGGTTCCAACTCAGCCGGAGTTGTCAGATATGCAAAAATATCTGTATTAGTAGTGCGATAAGTACTGGTGGTGATAATGTTAATTTGTTGATTTTTCTGCTTTTAACTGATGCTCAATAGTGCGCGGTTATATCCGATTACAGGGGGAGTATGTATGTATAACACGATTTTAGTTCCAATTGATATTGCGGAAGATATATTAACTGATAATGCAATCAAGCATGCTGAGTATTTAGCAAAAATATCTAATGCAAAGGTTCATCTTTTTCACTCTGTGCCAGATATTTCCCGATTTTCCGTGAATTATAGTTACCACTATGATTTATTGAGTGCTTTTGCTAAAAAAGCCATCGAGAATTCTGAAGAGGAACTGAAAAAAATCGTAGAACGAATTGATGTACCTAAAGAGAGGGTATCATTCTCTGTTGCCTTCGGCTCTCCACGGGATAAGGTGTTGTCTACAGCACGTGAGATTAATGCAGATTTGATTATTGTCGGATCTCGTCGGCCCGATATCTCAACTCACTTGTTGGGTTCAAATGCGTCGGGCATTGTAGGATATGCCAATATCTCTGTTTTGGTTGTGAGATAACTGACCGCATCTGGGTAAAGTTAATTATTATTATTTATAAAAACCGTGCCTGAATATAGCACGGTTGTTTTTTTAGTAACTTAAATCATATTACTATCAATTAATTCAAATAATGCATTGACGTTCTCCTCATCGTTAAAGGGAAATCGACGAATAATATTTGCCATTTTAGCGCCTTGTCAGGCAGGATAATAGATGGATGTTATGCACAATAAGTAAATAGGTATTATTTTGAATAGTAAAATAGGCCAGTTGGCACGCTATCTTTTGGTTTTTGGGTTAACCCTCTCTTTTCATGCATGGAGTGCACCGACCAGCTTCGAACAAGCTAAAGTTGAATCAAGAAAAAATGTTTATAATGGACAAACAAAATCAGGCATAGGCACACTATATTGTGGGTGTGATTGGCAATGGGTTGGCAAAAGTGGTGGGCGCGTTGATCTGGCTTCTTGCGGTTATCACGTCAGATCACAGCAAACAAGGGCTGCACGCATTGAATGGGAACATATGGTGCCCGCCTGGGTATTTGGGCATCAGCGTCAATGTTGGCAGAATGGGGGGCGGAAAAACTGCGTTGCAACCGATCCTGTATTTCGCATAATCGAATCAGACATACATAACCTGGCGCCATCAATCGGTGAAGTTAATGGTGATCGCAGTAATTTTGGTTACGGAATGCTCGCCAGAAACACACCTAATATGTATGGTTCATGTAGCAGCAAGGTGGATTTTAAATCACATGTGTTTGAACCACGCGATAGAGTAAAAGGTATGGTTGCCAGAGTCTATTTCTATATGCATGACCGCTATAATCTGACTATGTCACGCCAACAGCAACAACTGATGATGGCATGGGATCGCCAGTATCCAGTGGATGCCTGGGAGCGTGAAAGAGATAACCGAATCGCCCGGATTATGGGGCACCATAACCCATTTGTGACTGGCAGCAAAAAGTGGGAATTGGGACATAAAAATTCAGGCCAGGGTTTAATATCGCAGCAAGGATTGATGGCGCAAAAAAGAGGAGAAGTACAGAGCCGTGCGCCAAAGCCAAGTCATTTACATGCAGAAAACAGCCAGATATCAACCCAAAGGATGACATCAAAAACGGCGTCAAATGAGATAATTAAGGGGAATAAAAATAGCCAGATTTATCATTTTGCACACTGTGCTGGCTATAAAACGGTGGCAGATAAAAACGCAATTTACTTCCACTCAGAAGCAGAAGCTAAAAAAGCGGGATATCGCTTGGCAGGTAATTGTAAAAAATAGCTCTCAATGCATGGCTAATAAAAATCAAACAATGTTTCAGTAAAATTTAACCTGGGAGATTTTGTGGCCGGGGTATAGTGTTTGATAGTATACATTCAGTAATGTATGTGTATACGCGATAAACTTCAAGTTGCAATCCGCAAGACGACGCGAGACCTTATATTTCCCCGCTGTGCGGGGAAATATAACACGCATCTTGAAGTTGGATTGGTGTACAACAGAACATTTTTTAAGATTTATTAAAAATCTTCATAATTAAGTATGTGGATATACTAATATAAATAAATAGGAATAATTTTAATGAAAAATTATACCGAATAAGATCTAACATAGGTATAACGACGGCTGATAGTATTGTTACACCAATGACCAGAATTAATGAGGCGAACATTTTGTTTGAGAAGCTAACCTCTTTATTTAGATAACTAAATGTCTCTAATTTATTTTCAGATTCATTTCTAAATTCAGTTATTAATAAATTAAATTCCTTAATAACCTTAGCAATCATGCTGATAAAAGAAATTAGCATCATTATTGCAATAATGTAATCTATGCATTCAAATATTGAATCGTCTAATTTAAATATCGTTACAACCAATGAGTATACAACAAAAATTTCGAAGAAAAAGCGTTCTTTCCTAAATAAACTTTCCTTTTTATATTTGGCAATATAATGATCTTTAGCTAATGAATTTTTTTATTGTCTTTTACTTGCACAAAAACCTCAAATTTTTTTATAATGCGTAATGGTTTTACAATTTGATAACTTATAAAAAATAATACTTTGGTAAGTATAACAGCGTCAACTTAATTTATGTGCTTGATTTTAAAATTACTAAGATGGGGTATCTTGGTGGATGGTTAATCATTCATCTATTAATTCAAATGAATATGTTTATAAATGTCACTTGCCAGAGAAAGGTTTTATACTTGATAAACTTCAAGTTGCAATCCGCAAAACGACGCGAGGCCCTATATTTCCCCGCTGCGCAGGGAAATATAACACGCATCTTGAAGTAGGATTGGTTTAATCAGTTAAACCATTCTGTTGTTGCTCTGATCAAAACCTTAATTCAGATACCGCCTCAGCCATTAAACAAGTGAGTTATCACTTGACTTTCATTCCCGCCATTGTCATTAGAGTACGAAATAACGTAGATACGGCGTATAAAGCCAATACACTGCAAAACCAAATTGCTACCATCCAACTCAAGCGCTTCCACAATGAAGGACGCCGTGGTACTGGTTTAATGGTAGCCTTGTTCATGGGTGATTTTTCCTCGGAAGACATAATAACTCCAAAAGGTATAAGTCAAAATTATCGGAATAATGAACAGAGCACCAACCAGCATAAAACCCAATGATTGAGGAGGGGAGGCAGCCTCTTCATAGCTAATCGAGGGAGGGATCATGTTCGGCCAAATGCTGATCCCCAATCCAGTAAAGCCCATGAAAATCAATAACAGTGCTGTCAAAAACGGGGTGTAATGGCTTGAGTTTGGGTTAGATTTCAATAGCTGCCAGCTTGACCACAGTACCAATAATGGTACGGGCATGAAAAAAAAGAGATTCGGTAAACTGAACCAACGTTCAGCAATCGTTGAGTGAGCGAGTGGTGTCCAAATACTGATAATGGCAATAATGGCCAGCATCAGCAATGTTAAAGGGCGCAGGACACGGTACATCTGTTGTTGCAGATGACCTTCTGTTTTCATTATCAGCCAGCCACATCCTAATAAAGCATAAGCGATGACGAGTCCAATGCCACAAAACAGAGGAAAAGGAGCCAGCCAATCAAAATAGCTACCGATATAAACACGATTTTCGACAGGAAAACCGGTAATAACTGCGCCAACGACGATACCTTGCATAAAAGTCGCTAGCATTGAACCGGTAATAAATGCTTTATCCCAGAGGTGTTGGTGCTTTGGTGTAGCTTTGAACCGAAATTCAAAGGCTACGCCACGAAATATCAGGCCTAATAACATGATGGTCAATGGAATTGCCAGTGCATCCAAAACGATTGCATAAGCCAGTGGAAACGCACCAAATAATCCAGCGCCTCCCAGCACCAGCCAGGTTTCATTGCCATCCCAGACGGGAGCAACAGAATTCATCATCAAATCACGATCGGATTGCGCTTTAATCGCTGGATATAAAATGCCGATGCCAAGATCAAAACCATCCATTACGATATACATCATGGTACTAAATATAATGATCAGGAACCAAATGAGAGGAAGATCAATACCCATTTGCTGACTCCTTATTTGGGACTACTTGTGGAAGGCCTTTACGAATGAGTTTCATCATATAGGCGTAACCCACGCCGAATACGGCTCCATAGACGACAAAGAAAATAAGCAGGCTGATGCTCATGTGGATTTCCCCGTGTGCTGATACCGCATCTTTGGTGCGCATTAAGCCGTAGACGACCCACGGTTGACGGCCAATTTCTGTGGTAAACCAACCTGCCAGAATCGCAATAAGGCCAGAAGGTGCCATCAAGAGCATAAAGCGGAGAAAGAGCGGGTTTTCATACAGGCGCTTTTTATGACGTAACCATAACCCCCAGACGCCGGCAAGGATCATCAAAATGCCTAATCCCACCATGATGCGAAATGACCAAAACACCATAAACGCATTTGGGCGATCTTCCGGGGGAAATTCTTTCAGTGCTGGAACTTGCTTATCCAGACTGTGTGTCAGAATCAGGCTGGCAAGATAGGGGATCTTGATTGCATAACGTGTCTCTTCCGTTTCTTGATTAGGAATACCAAATAGAATTAGTGGGGTAGCTTCACCAGGATGGTTTTCCCAATGACCTTCCATGGCAGCGACTTTAGCCGGCTGATGTTTTAATGTATTCAATCCGTGCATATCGCCAATGATGGCTTGCAACGGGGCAATAATCAGGATCATCCACATCGACATTGACAACATTTTCCGCATAGCGGATGAATCATTGCTTTTCAGTAAATGCCAGGCAGCAGAAGCCGCAATGAAAAATGCTGAGGCCAGAAATGCCGCCGTTCCCATATGCAGTAGTCGATAGGGGAAAGAGGGATTGAAAATCACCGCGAGCCAATCAACAGGAACAACCTGATTATTGATAATTTCATGGCCTTGTGGTGTCTGCATCCAGCTATTAGAGGCCAATATCCAGAATGTCGAAATAATCGTGCCGAGCGCTACCATACAGGTTGAGAAAAAGTGTAGCTTCTCTCCGACCCGATGCCAGCCAAACAGCATAACGCCGAGGAACCCAGCCTCAAGGAAAAATGCGGTCAGCACTTCATAGACCAACAACGGGCCGGTAATAGAGCCAGCAAAATCAGAAAAGAAACTCCAGTTGGTGCCGAACTGATAGGCCATCACCAAGCCGGAAACCACGCCCATACCGAAATTAACCGCGAAAATTTTTGACCAGAAGTGATATAACGTTTTGTAGTCCGTATTACGTGTTTTAAGCCATAGACCTTCCAATACCGCCAGAAAGCTCGCTAAGCCTATCGTAATGGCAGGAAAGATGATGTGAAAAGAAACCGTAAATGCAAATTGTATCCTTGCGAGTTCAAGGGCATTCAACCCTAGCATAGTGACCTCTTATTGAAATCTTTGGGTATATGGGGAAACGAAGTAAGAAGATGCAGACAAGTAGAACACAGGGAATTGAGGTATAATAGTGACAATTTCTTGTTTATTAACTATAACAGTTTTGAGTGAAAACCAGTCATATGATGTGTTGTGGGCAATGGGTACTGTTTGAAAAACAGATACAGAGGGTGTTGAAAGTATTTCACTGACATTTTAAAAAATAATAATCTAAACAACCTTATTGAAGTAGGATCTTATTTTAATAACTAATTGGGCAATATCTAATTTTATAAAAATGGTCATGATTTCACTGTGATACATACGACCTTGCTGACGGCGTAGACGGTATCCGTTATCAAGAAAAAACTGCGTTCAATAGGGAATGAAAAAACGACAAAAATCGTCGACATCGCAGTAAATTTCAACTAAGTTATTCATAGTCTGTTCCGCCCCGGAGCTGTTTTCGGCGTTCATCAAAGTTTTGCTCCTGGAACAGGTTTTTTGTCAATGTCTTATCCAGAATTCGAGTTAAATATCATATTATGAAAATTAACCATCACATAAGAGGTCAATATAAAAAATATTTTAAAACTAGCGATTAGCGATTAGTACTGTAAATATTACTTATGTGGAAACTGACAAAACACAGTTGTGTTAGCTCTGTTGCAATCGAATATGGAGGTAGCAGGAAATCGTGGAACTCATTATAACATACAATCTTTATGGGTTAGACAAGACATATTGGTAATGTAGGGATGCATATCATGAAGTTAACAAGGCTTGCGCTGAAAAAGGATAGTCGCGGAAGATGAATATTTGTAATCCCAAGGTAAACTGCCAAATGTAAAAAACATGATATTTCAAAAACTAAAAGGAAATTAAATATATGAAATTTTTTTTTAGACTATCACAGATGATATTTATTCTAAGTTTTACACTGTCTGCTTCAGCGGTGCAAAGCTACGCCACCTTTAATGAAAATGACCCAGTTAACAACCGTACTGCATTTTTAATTCAACAAAACCATATAAGTACACAAAGACAACCTTTTCTTTATTCTGCTCCATATAATTACGGAGAGCAGATAAATTATGGCGTATTTGATCCAAATCACTCCTTTCGTTATCGAATACTAAAAAATGGCGCTCAGATAAACTCAGTTTCTGATTCCTTTAGTCCACTTATTCTGATGCGCACTAATGAAATGAAATACTTACAAGACAGTCATGAATACAGCAATGCTAATGATCCTTATGCTAATATTTTTATTGACAGGAGCATGATCCGCTTATCTGATTATGAGAGAAAACCGACTCGATCTATGGTTAATTGTGGGCGTGACCATTCTCCTCCGTTATCGCATACAGAGAAAATTTTGAGTAGTTCACAATGCAGTGATTTTGATCATGACTTTACTGTTGTCTATCCCATAGCAAAAAGTCTAATTCCCATTACCAATATGTTGCTGCTAGCTGATTATAAACTTAAACTTAAAATAAAAACATGCGAAGTTGAGTTAAACACAACAAAGACTTGGGCTTTTAGTTCATGGTATAGTACTTTCATTACTAAGGGAGATTGTCAGATTAAACTTAAGTTAATTTGTGATGGAAGTGAAAACTCGTGTTCCCCTTCTGTTGGAGATTATTCCACAAAAAATCAATTTAAATTAATTATATATGATGATGAAAAAAATAATAAAAAAGAGTCTATTAAACGTGTTCAAAACATAGAAAAAAGTAATGTACCTCACCGTCCGATCAATCTAGAATCAACCCATAATATGATGTTTGAAAATAAAGGCAGTGGTACTGCAAAAATTTCATATATTACTTCTAGTTGTTATCATTCCACAGGCCCTGGTTCATTTTATGTTAATTCAGGCACATTTTATCTTATTAATATAAAAACGAGCAATGCCTATAATGTAATCAGGTGGTGGAGTTGTATGGACGAAGCTAAAACAATCAGTTGGAAAATTGAATATACTACATATGAATAAATACGTTAAAAAGAGGTTAAATAAGATGAAAATATTTACTATACTTGCTTTGTTTTTAAGTTTAATTAGCAACATAGCGGTTGCTACAACACCTAAAGACACTACAAATAATACACAAACCAAATTAAATATCGGTGACCCAATAATTATGCTGGATTCTGCAAAAGACTGCTCCTCTATCAACCAGGGTTATCTTATTTCTTTATCTGTAGGATATGGTGGTAATACAAACTGGGCAACTTATACAATTAAAAATGAAAAAGGTGACAAGGCTTGGTATTGGGGAGCTTATCAAGTTGATACTCCGGCAGGGAAAGCCACCCTTGCAACGGCAATTTATGCTGCATCGAGTGGACAAAAAGTTATTATTCAATGTGACACCAATAATTATATTAAATCTTTGTCGGTTGGACCTGATTCTTATTAACGCAAATTTCCGAAATATTTAAAACACTAATGATTAAAGCAGATTTCATCATTTTACTTTTAAAAGTGTATAAATATTTATTTATTTTTCCATATGAAAGGTTAAAACCGACTTTAGTTGGTCAGCTTTAGCTGCGATACCGTATTACACGGGAGGTGCAATATGGATACAGATATGGCAGCTATGGGCTTTCAGTCCGTTAATAAATCACCCACCGCCTCGAGGCGGTGGGTGATTTATTTATGTTTGTATCAAAATTAAAAACCTTTTACAATTTTAGGCTTGGGGATTTACCGGAAGCAGATGTGTGATTGCTTTGCCAGATATAATCGCCTGTCAGATTGATATTTAATGTGTTATCTGATAATCAATAAACTGAGAAATCGTATCATTTTAAGCTGTTCTACGGTGTATTTCCGATTGAGAAAAACAAATTTTGAATACGCTTAATTGTTGATATTAGAATTTAGCTCTCTTTTTTCCTCAGTGAGGAGGAATTGGATTATACCTACGGGTGCAATTAACCATGCTCCGGATCCAAAGCCTTTCACCATCGGATAAATGGATCATATGTCTTGCAAGGTGTTGATATTGCGGTTGATTATAAAGATAAAGGGCTTGCAAAAATTCAAATTCATAATATTCCATAAGACCTGGCTGTGGCCTATCCTGTAAAGTCTCAAGAGAGGCAACACCCTCTTCACTATAAAGATGCCATCTTTCTCTTGGTGGCGGATAAAACGCAATTGCATTTGTTCTTGTTCTTGGATGAGAAAGCCCTACTGCATGTCCGAATTCATGGAGAATAAGTGTATAAGTGAAATTTTCTAGTAAAACTCTTCTATCGTTGGTTCCAAAGTTAGTTTCTAATTGTTGTAACTCTTCGCTACTTATTTCATCACTTTGGCGAATGTATATTCCAGGCGATGTAATAATAAAAGGGTATCGCCTATTAAGATCTCTTAATCCTCGATAACCTGCTTCATATGTAATTGCCATAGGCATAGGAGGTGGCGTATTTACATCACTAAAATAAGAATTTGGAACTGTTCGTATGACAAAATTTGGAAAGCCACTACCTACTACATATGGTTCTATAACTAGGCCTTGATCCCCAAGAATTTCATTCCAATATGTTGCCGCTTCATCAACAAGAGGCTGCAAACGAATATCTTCACTCCCACCACCTTCTATATTAAAATGAATTGTCATTTGTGGATCTGCTATGTAATAACGCATAAAAGGTCCATAATGGTGTACTGCTGAATATGGCATAGGGATATTAGTGTGCAGTGTTTCATATTCAAAGAAGAAGCTGACATGATTATAGGCTGGATCAGATGGGTCAAAATGAGAAGGTTGAGGTTGAGCATGGGCCTGAATCGTTGCTATAAGTAAAATAAAGCTTAATAAAGAAAATGCTTTTAATGATTTGAAAAATTTTTTATACATATAATTTCCCCTTCTATATTATGATCATGTATTGATGAAGATGCATTCTAAAATAGAATATTCAACACATCTCTCGTATCAGGCTGAATTTATGGGGCTAAAAATGATATGTTTATAAAACACATCTTAATTTTAGACAAAATAAGATTGATTTATATAAATAAAAATTTCAATTTCATGTCATTATGTTACATTTCATTTTTTCATTACTATCTTACTGTCACTTTACAGTCTGGCGCTGGATTAACATATTAATGGCAACAGGTTATATTGATTATCATTTTTCCCGTAGGGCAATAAGGACAGCATAAAAACTTGGAGATGATGGTCATCGTTGTCTTTGGTGGCTACAGGCTATCTACTAGAAGTAGAAGCTACAATACTCCCCCTACTTTATAGAGTCAATTAATGTATAGCGATAATGGAACTAATTTGTCTCTTTGAAAAACACGGTGAAGCTTATTAATATGGCACTGTTTGATGTGGAAATTAACCCTAAGAATAAATAGCTTAGTGATATTCATATTATTCAAGCTGGAAGAATATGACTGAGCAAAAAATTATCGGTAGCATTAAAGCAGACTCAATGATACTGAGTCTGCTTATGCCTATTAAGCAAAACAAATTTTTGCCCAGCGAGCCAGGCCTGTCGTTACTGAACCGAAGTAATTCCCCCCAACCAGCGGGATACCCGGCAAATTTTGTTCAACTGCCTGACGCAGAATAGGCGAGTTGGCTGAGCCTCCTGTCATAAATATCACATCAGGTTGGGTTCCACTTTGTGCCACGACTTCACTCACCAATTTTGTCATTTTCTCCTTAGTGGATTCGATTGCCGTAATCATCTGATCACGCTGAATATTAACGTCAATAATCTCTGACAATAAATTGAGTTTAACGCCATACTCAGACAGCACTGAAAGCGCAATTTTGGCTTCCTCTGCACTGCGAACCAAGCTGTATCCTAATGTCTCTTGGTGCACTTTCAATAAACGGGCAAGTTTTTCTGGCTCTTGGGCGTCTCTGTGCAAGGATTTTAATGTCGTCAAATTCTGGCGAGAGTAGAACGCTTTTTGAGCTTGTATGTCATTGATGGCAATCGAGTTCCAGAACTGTATCAGGGGCATGTCAATACCCGAAGAGACTTTGCTGCCTAATCCAAAAGGATGCATAAGTTGTTTAAAGGTTAGATTAATATCTAAATCATTTCCCCCGATGCGTTGACCTGTGTGCGCCAGTAAGCTGTCATTGCGCTCAGATAGGTTTTTCCAGCTTGGGCCCATTTGGATAACTGAGCAATCTGTTGTTCCGCCTCCAATATCGACAACTAATACTGTTTTATCTTCTGTTAATGTGGCTTCATATTCCAAGCCCGCTGCCACGGGTTCAAATTGAAATTCAATGTTGCGGAAACCTGCTCGTTTTGCCGCATTAAGTAAGATTCCTTCAGCTTGTTGATTCGATTTATCACCCCCACGCCCATGAAAATTGATTGGGCGCCCAATGACGACGTCTTCGACAGATTGTTGTTTATTAGCTTCTACTTGTTGTTTGATATTCGCCATCATGGCACAAACTAGATCCTCAAAAAAACTGATTTGAGTATCTCTTAATCCCATTGCGCCCAGAAAAGACTTTGGCGATTTAACGTAATAAACCTCTTGAGGATTTTCCAGATATTGAGCGAGTGCCTTTTGCCCAAAGACGAGATCATCTGGCAAAAGTTCAATGCCTTCCTCTCGGTTTGCCGTGATAGCGCTACGAAGTAATTGCTCACCTGTTTGATTATTTGGTTTGATATTCCAGTGGCGAAATAAGTGCTCAGAAACAGACTCTCTGGTCGGTGCCGCCAGAGCTGAAGGCATGTAGAAGTTATCATTCTCAATAGCAATGAGCTGTGGCGCATCTCCGATCATCTCTGCTACTGCGCAATTTGATGTGCCATAGTCAAAACCGATGAACATAGTTTTCCTCATATTTAATCGTAGAAAATTTTTAAAAGGGCGCAGATGCTATCACTAAATGAGTGCTGAATAATAGATAGGGTAATCATAAAGACTGAAATAAGTCATTATTTTTTCTTAGAGTGTATTATGCCAAAACCATAGAGAAGTATTGTATTATTAATAATAAATTTATTATTAACAGTATTGAAAAGATCATTAATTAATACGCGTTGTTTATTAGGCGATTTCTAATCGTGGATATATGGGAATTATCTTTTTCGGGCGGATTTATTAACTCTTATCATAGAGTGATTTTTGTTTCAGAAAATACCAAGTATAATATTGAACATTTTTCACTTTATGCCTGTAACAGTTTAGACAAAGGCCAAGCATATGACGCGTTACGAACAATTGGCTGGCGTGATCCGCCAACAAATAGAAGACGATATTTGGCAAGTGGGTGATAGATTGCCATCATTGCGGGAATCGGTGAAATCGTCGGGTTTGAGTTTGATGACAGTGCTACAAGCTTACCAGTTGCTGGAAAGCCAGGGTTGGATCGTGGCACGTCCACAATCAGGGTATTATGTTGCCGCTCGGTTAAAACCCTTTGCGGCGGCAAAAGGGGGGAAGGGACTCAACTTAAGTGAAAATGTGGAGATCAGTGCGTCCATATTTGATGTATTACAGGCATGTAAAGATCCGCAAATTATTCCTTTCGGTTCGGCATTTCCCGATCCTTCTTTATTAGTCGAACCCAAATTATCAAAAATGCTGGCTTCAGTCGCCCGCCGTTTCGTGCCACACAGTTCGCTGGCAAATTTGCCGCCAGGCAATGAAAAGTTACGGCGTAATATTTCTCGTCGCTATGCTTCTCACGGTATCCATGTTTCCCCAGATGAAATTGTGATTACTGCCGGAGCAATGGAATCATTAAGTTTCAGTTTGCAATCTGTCACTTCGCCAGGGGATTGGGTGGTGATTGAATCGCCGGCTTTTTATAGCGCGTTGCAGGCAATAGAGCGGTTACGATTGAAAGCTATTGCTATTAAGACAGATCCCCATACAGGCATTGATTTGGATACTTTGAAAGACGTCGTGCAGAAATATTCAATAAAAGCGTGCTGGCTGATGTCACGTTTTCAAAACCCACTGTGCAGCACAATGCCCCCTGAAAATAAACAGCGATTGGTAGAGATTTTGAACCAAAACCAGATCGCCCTGATTGAAGATGATGTATATGGTGAATTGTATTTTGAGCAGGAACCACCGGCACCAATCAAAGCATGGGATAGCGAAAATAATTTCATGCACTGTTCATCATTTTCAAAATGTCTGGCGCCCGGTTATCGGGTAGGTTGGGTTGCAGCAGGCAAACATGCGAAGAAAATTCAGCAATTACAGATGATGAGTACAGTATCTGCCAGCACGCCAACCCAGTTGGCGATTGCAGACTATCTGGCGCAGGGAGGATATGACAATCATCTGCGTCGATTGAGGCGGCAGTTGGAGCAACGGCAAAATCGGATGTTATGGGCAATCAGTGAATACTTTCCCCAATCTGTGAAAGTAAACAGTGCACGTGGTGGTTATTTTCTCTGGCTGGAGTTTGAACCCCCTTTTAATGCCAACCGACTCTATCAACTGGCATTGGCAAAGAATATTAGTATCGCACCAGGTAGTATGTTTTCCACGAGTACCCAGTTTGATCATGCCTTCCGCTTGAATACTTCATTTGCCTGGAATGAAACACAGGCCTTGGCAATGAAAGAATTGGGGAATATGTGCCACATGCTTTTGTAGTGGCCATACGCAATATGTGTCGTGACCTGATTTTTTGCAACAAACCCAAACAGGGAGCGGAGCATCGGGGGAGTATGAGTGAGCTGTCAATGTGCATTGGGCAAAACGGTGTTTACCAAAAAAGGTATCGAATCGTTATTGCCCATGCGTACCTGTCGTAAATTAAGTGAGGGCACGAGCGGCTCGGATCAGACTCTCACCAAGATAGTCATATGTGGATGATATACCCGGTAAAACCAGATAGTAACCCCCACCGAAAGGTTTAATATAACGTTCTAAGGGTTCGCCATTTAACCGTTTTTGGGTATCAATAAAGCCTTTTTTCAGGTCATTTTGGAATGAAACAAAAATCAGCCCCATATCGAGTTGGCCTGTTGATGTTAATCCAAGTGAGTAACTATAACTGCGCCGACGTAATTTGGAAACATGTCGTTCGGTTGTTCGAGGCTCGGCCCGACGCATGTGGGAGTCAAATAACACCCGATCGCCATGCGGATCACGATTAAATTCGGGGTCGTCGTGCTCATGCTGTTTTCCCATCGGTGCCCCGCTAGCTTTATGTCGTCCAAAATCATTTTCTTGATCTTCAAGCGGTGTTCTATCCCAAAACTCCAGGGCAAAGCGGATGAGACGAACGGCTTGATAACTGCCATTTTCTATCCACGCGGGTTCTTTTTGCGTAATCCAGACGAGAGAGTCCATTAAGTCATTGTCTTTCGCATCGGCATTGCCGGTGCCATCTTTAAAGCCAAACAAATTAATGGGCGTTGTTTTACATTCAATATTGCGAGCAGGTAAAAAACCATCTATCTTCCAAAGCGGTGCAACCTTTCCCGATAACTGACGTAAAACGTCACGTAATGCATAAATCACAGTTTCTCGGCTATTGGCACACAATTGCAGTAAGAGATCACCCCCACACCACGATGCTTCTAAGCGATCATTTGGGAACGCGGTCATCGCAACAAATTTTTTCGGCTTTAGCGAGGTTAACCCGAAACGGTTATCAAAGAGCGAATGACCGAGTGAAACCGTTATGGTTAAATCATCCGCCGCTAAATAACGCCCGAGGATCCCAGATTCTGCTGGTGGCATCCGGTCATTCGTGGTTTTTTCCGCCTGACGGTTTTGCGTTAATCGAGCAATACATTGCGTTAAGCGCTTAAAAATGTCTTCAACCTCATCAAGCGTGGAAACGGTTAAATTCAGCGACAAAAAAATCGCTTCTTTTTGTTCTGGTGTAATCACGCCAGCCTGATGTTTTTCTAAATAGGGAATGGCGTGTGTGCGGCTGAGGTTGTCACATGCTTTCGTTTCCGGTGTCGCCATTGTCGGTAAACTCAGCGCCCTACTGGATAACAGAACACTGCCTGCTCCCAGCCATTTTAATGTCATGCGTTTACTCAGCGAAATAGACTCATTCTCACTGGGGATCGTGTTTTTTTCGTGCTTCATGGTTCGTTCCGGTATTTATAATACACATCTATTTTCAATGCCGCCCGCAGTCCAGACAACGTCTGCGCTAACTGTGTCAGTTGGGCGTAAAGCTTATGTTTATCCCGACGAGAGAGTTGCTCATAACGGAAGTATTGCCCTTGTGCAGAGCGATAATTCGCCATGACGGAATCAAGCGCATCAAATTGCGTATTGAGTGATGTCACTATTTCAGGGGATAAAAAGGGTGCCAACCCGTCAACTATCCCGCGAGCACCCTGCAAATTTGCCGCAATATCCGCTAAGTCACTGCGACTGTAGCGGTTTTCATCACCGCCGAGTTTTGTCTCTAAAATAAGCTCAATGCCATCATCTGCGGATTGCACTAATTTTGCTATCGGAAGCGTTTCCACAGCCACACGCTGTTTTAAATCTTGTACATTATGCAGTAGCGCTTGCGTTGCTGCCAAAGCATCCGATTTATCGTTCGTTGAAAACAAGGCGTATTCAACACGATGAAAACCGATAAACTTCGGATCGCGCTCCTGTTCAAGAAAATAACTGGCATGGGGGTTAATCACACGATCGGCATGACCAAAAACAACCACCACCGCGCGGATCGTCTCATAATCATAATGAGCCTGAATATACGCTTGCTGTGCGGCTTGCCAATTTCCTGCGTTTAATGCATGTTGCAATGTGATTAACTGCGCTTCGATGGCCGCCACTTGTACGCCCATCGTTTTCATATAGACCGCAATTATCGGTTGATATTGCGTCGGCGTAGGAATATCTCCTTTGGCAATAACAACTTCATTACCTATGTCTGGACGCCCCGCACGATACTTTTCCGCCCCTGCAGCTAAACTCAATAACAGCATTAGCGAAACCGTCATTCTCAACGTATTACGCAGCATGACGACGCCCCTGACGACGGAATAATGCAATCACAACGATCCAATAAACAGCAAACGCCAGCACACTTATCCCAATAGGTTGCGCCCGATACCCAAATAAGGTAGCCATAAAATTCCCGATCAATCCGGAGTCATCTAACCAATTGCTGGTATCCCATGCTGGGTAGATGAGAAAATCATTCAGCTCAATATCGTGTTCTAACAGCACATTGGAAATCTCTTCTACGCCTTTAAGAAGCAATGAACAGGCTAAGAAAAGCAGTACGATACCGGTAATACGGAAAAACCATTTCCACGCAATCTTTCGATAGCTAAGTGAGAACAGATACAACGTCAGTACGGCTATCATGATCCCTAATATCACTTCTCCCGTAAATGACCACATGGAATCTCGCGTTAGCCCCATTACGATACTGGAGAGAAACACAACGATTTCACTGCCTTCACGTGCAATAGCGATTGCGACGATAACTAATGCGCCCCACCAAGAGTGATGTTGTGCGCTACGAACCATTTCGTGTTCAATACCCGATTTGAGTGAGGCGTTGTGCTGGTTCATCCAGTACACCATTTGTACGATAAGGATACAGGCAAAGAGCGACATCCCAATCATAAAATAGGTTTGTCCGCTGTCATCGAGCACATGAAATACGCCGTAAATTAACAGGGCTAAAAAGAGAGATAAGGCACTCCCAAGCGCGACACCACCCCATAAATAACGGCGTCCTGCCTCTGCATCAGGGTGTTGTTTGATCCACGCATAAATAATGCCGACCACGAGTAGCGCCTCAAAGCTTTCGCGCCATACCACAAAAAGAACTTGTCCCATTCCGTATCCTACAAACAAATGATTATTTAACTATTATCTCACCGGCGGGGTGCGCGAGATGAAAATCATCAAAAAATGTATATTTTCCCGGTTTAAGCGGTGCGATGACTACCACTGAGCTTGCACCGGGTGCCAGGACTTTTTCTTTACGCAATTGCGTGCTTTCAAATTCAACAGGCTCCGTACCGGTATTGCGAATTTTGATCCGAACGGGGGTTTTCGCTGGCACATTTAACACCGGTGGAGTTAACTCACCGTTATTCATTTCAAGTTCAACAGTAAATTTTTCAGCGGCAATCGTCATGGGCGTATAAATCAACGACATGACCACGATACACAGAGTGAAAATGAACGATTTCAAGATAAACCTCGACGAGAGCGGGACGTCCAATGTCTAATAACAGCGAGCGCTTTATTATTGCTCGCTGTTTTCAATGACTTAATAGCTGCCTTTGCGACCCGTTCCGGCGTAATCGAAGTCCCACGAAACATCAATGGGTTCAAACCAGGCCGCTACGCCAGTTTCTTTATCGATATGACGCCCGAATGTAACCTCATCATTCATACTCGGCGGGGAAATACGATATTCCACACGGTATTTTCCATAACCATTCAGTTTCAAATTTTCACCATAGTGAGGACCATCGCTGGCGACCATGGCCATAAATGTGCCGGATTGTGTTTTTTCCGGCTCATCTAACTTAGTAACCTTATAATCGACTTTCAGGTATGGGATCCAATCCCCTTCGGCAAAACCATTTGGATTCTCTTCGACGGCGTGAATATCCGCTTCCAGATGAATATCGGATTTTTCCGCCGCCAGATGATGCATTTTATGTTTGCCTTCCAATGCCATGGTGATCGGTTGCAAGTAAACCCCTTGAATTTCCAGTCCATTTTTGATAACCGGTTGCCCAAGAGGGTATTCCAATGCCATAGCCGATGTTGATACCACTCCCAGTAACGTTGCCATGACATTTATCCCGATACGCATTTTGATACCTCGCTGTTATTGTGCAAATAGTTTACTAATAATGATAATCATTATCACATTTATTATTCAAGAAAAATTGTTATTTATCCTGAATTTTTTTAATGGCATTGGTGACCCCCCGGTGAATTGCCCGCGCGGTATTAGCGCATCAGTAAACAACGTGTTTTTTGAAGATAATTTAATCGATATGTTGATGATTGATTGCCGATATCCATCAAGTTATTGAGCTTTTTTTATTCGCCAGATTAATTAAAAGTCTGTGTGACAGTCTTATAGCGTGATTGCTATCGTCGTTATATTTTACTTAACCAGGGAAGATATTATTTGCGATTTCTTTATTTCACATGCTAACATCTTGTTGTTAATGATAATATAAATGATTATCATTACTATTTGCATATGGATGATGAGATGACACACACAAATAAAACGATGTTAGCTGCTGTTATTAGTAGTTTTTTTGCCAGTTTTTATGTACATGCAGAAAAAAATCTTAGTAAAGAATCTGTGACAATAACAGTAAAAGCAGAAGAGGAGGGTTCTGCGGATGTTTTGTCAAAGCAGACTATAGGGGCTAATGAGATAAAAGATACACCTGCCAATAATGGTAATTTGAATGATTATCTGCAAACCGTTCCTAGCGTTCGTGTTGATAATAGCGTTCAAAATGGTCATAATAATGGTGAAATAAAACCATTGCCAATTTCTATTAATGGCGCTCCATCAGAACAAACTGCATATATGATTGATGGGGTTAATGTTAATAATGATATCGATCCCACATCTTCACTTTTTGATGGAATAATGGGCGTTAATCCTAATAAAAGTGCAGAGCAAGCATACTTTTTTGACGCCAATATGCTTGCGGGGATTACGGTATATAACAACAATGTGCCTGCTAATTTAGGCGGATTTACTGGCGGCGCTGTTGTAGCAAAAACGCGGCAATATAGTGGTGAAAATCATTTTTCAACGAGTTATAGAACTACACGTTCTGGTTGGTCATCACTACGAGTTGATGAAAATGCAAAACAAGCGATGGACAAAGCCATTCCAAACGGTTTTAACGCAGAATTTCAGCCTGTTTATAAAAAAGACTTCTTCAATATGGTCGCTGAGTATGGCCTGACTGATGATGTTGGCGTTGTTTTGGGTTTTAGTCGTAGAGATTCTAATATCCAACAAACACGGATGCTTAATCTAGAAGGTGAAACGGATAAGCGTAATCACACTCGCCGTTCAGATAATATTTTTGCTAATTTTAATTGGACTCCTGATGTTGATCAAACGTTAGAAATCGGATTGCGTTATTCAGATTATCGTGAAGGAAAATTTTACGCGACAAATATTGATGGTAATGTATCCGATACACATCAAGCTTATGGCTCAACAGTACGATGGATAAAAAATGTAAATAACGGAACATTAACCACAACAGCGGCCTACGATAAATTTACCGATAAGCGTGATTCAAATAGCGCACAAGCTGAAGTGATTAATGATTTCGGTAGTGGATTAGATTTTGAGCTAGGTGGTTATGGAGATAGTCAGTTAACTCAGAAAAATATTCATTTAAATTTAGATTATGCTATGGACAGCATGACGCTAGGAAATAGTCAGCATGTCTTTAATCTGGGAGCAGATTATCGTCGAACTCAATATGAATTTAATCGTGATCAAGATGTAACTTCTGCTATTTATACCATGTTTGATGGAAGCAAGACCCCACTTGTTGACATATTGGTTGCGCGCGAAGGGCAGATAAATACAGAGCATCAGGATTATGCTATTTATACTCAGGATACGGTTAAATGGGGTGATTTTACTATTCGCCCCGGTGTTCGTATTGAGCGAGATAACTACCTTAATAATACAAATATTGCGCCACGGTTTATGGTTAATTGGCAAGCATTGCCACAGACTAAAGTTAATTTTGGCTTGAATCGTTATTACGGTCGCTCATTTGCAGTAATGAAACTTTCAGGTGAAATATTAAAACTGAGCGATGATTATATTCGTGATTATAACTCTATCGAAAATTTAAAAACGCCTTATTCAAATGAACTTAGCTTTGGCGTTAATCAAGGGTGGAGCAATTGGCTTATTTCAGCCAATTATACCTTCAGAAATTACAAACAACGTATTGTCGTTAAACGTAATGAAATTGGTGGTAAAAAAAATGATTCATTTATTAATGGTGATGATTTCAATGCCCATATTTATACCTTGCAGATAAGTAACAAAACACCATGGGTATTAGGTGCAACAGAATGGAATACCACATTAGGTGCGGATTGGCTTAATACGGGAAGAGCAAATTTAGATCGTGCACTTGACGCTGATGAAATGGTCAGTTTAGATGGCAAATTAATGACTCGCGCCCAAATGGAAAAAGAAGTTAATAGCAATGAAGAAGAGTGGACAATCCGACTAGGTTTAGACATGAAAATGCCGCAGTACAATATAACTTGGTCAAATAAAGTGTATGTTAAGGCACCCATCCATAGCTATATAGAAACCAATAATACGGAACAATTAACTCTCTATAAAAGCATTGATTTTGGCACCCATGTTCAATGGGATACTCGTATTCGTTGGCAACCACAATTACTCGGTTCACATCAAATATATTTCCAGGCAGAACTGCTTAATGTACTCAATCAAGTACGCAAACTTGAAACAGGCGGATATAGCTCTAATGAGTACGGAATATATACTCCAGGCCGCCAATTATGGTTGGAAGTAGGGTATGAATTTTAATAAAGTTAATTAAATTCTCTTTTTATCAGTCACCAACCAGAAAATTAGCCTGGTTGGTGTGATTATTGTACACCAATCCAACTTTAATATATGTGTTATATTTCCCCGCTCAGAGGGGAAATATAAGGCCTCGCGCCGTCTTGCGGATTGCAACTTGAAGTTTAGCGAATATAAATACAAGATGAAAAATCAATTAAATCTGAGTAACAAACGATTTTTGCAGCAAATCTATTCTCTGACTGCACCTTATTGGCGAAGTGAAGAAAAAAGAATTGCATGGTTTTTATTAACTCTCGTTATTGCGCTTAATTATTTTATTGTTGAAGTTGCGGTGAAATACAGTGATTGGAACCGTGATTTCTTCAATTTAATGCAAAATAAAGAGTGGCATAATTTCTGGCCAATGTTAGGGCAGTTTATTTTAATTATGGCGATATACTCTCTGATTGATCTTGCTGAAGAATATTTTCGTCGGACTTTAAGAATTCGTTGGCGTAATTGGTTAACAAATGTTTTTCTGAGTCAATGGTTGAGTCATAAGCGGTTATATCGTCATCAATTATTATACAGTAATAGTGATAATCCAGATCAGCGAATATCTCAAGATGTAAAAGAGTTTTGTGATCAAACACTTTATCTCGGATTCGGTTTATTACGCACGATAACCAGTCTAATTTCCTTTACTGTTATTTTATGGGAACTCTCTGGAACTTTGCATTTTGAGTTTGTCGGTATCTCATGGGTTATTCCTGGTTATATGTTATGGGTTGCCATTCTATATTCAGTCATCGGAACATGGCTAACACACAAAATAACTAAGCGTTTGATCCCGTTAACATTTGAACAAGAAAAATGTGAAGCTGATTTTCGTTTTCATTTAATGAGAATAAAAGAATATGCTGAATCTATCGTTTTTCTTCGTGGGGAAAAAGCAGAGTTAGCACGCTCTAAAAAATTGTTTTCTAAAATTTGGAAGAACTGGCAGCATCTTACTGGAATGAAGGTTAAATATGAGGCTTTTACCAGTGGATATAATGAAGTGGCTCGTATTTTTCCTTATCTTGTTGCATCACCTCGGCTCATGACGGGAGGTCTACAACTTGGCGATATGATGCAAACAGCGACCGGTTTTTACCGCGTTCAGGAAGCATTCAGCTGGTTTGTGGATTCTTATGAATCTGTTGCAAATTGGCGAGCAGTAACAGAGCGTTTAATCACCTTTTATACTCAACTCGAATCCATTTCCCCTACGGAAAGAATTCATCGCGCAACTCAGCCATCATGGTCTGGTTTAGACATTATGCTGCCTGATAATAAGGCGATACAAAGCAATATGACCGGGTCATTTATCCAAAACAGTACCATCTGCGGACCGTCAGGTTGTGGCAAAAGTTCATTCTTACGCACTATTGCCGGATTGTGGCCTCATTATAAAGGACAGTTATCAATGCCTTGTGATGATAGTTGTATGTTTATCCCGCAAAAAACATACTTACCAAAAGCCTCATTAAGAGAAATTTTGAGCTATCCAAACATAGATTGCCATTATGATGATTGGGTATTAAAACAGGCTTTGAATGACGTCAGTCTTAAACAACTTATTGATAAATTAGATATTATTGACAATTGGCAACATAAATTGTCTGGCGGAGAGATACAAAAGCTGATGATAGCCCGGTGTTTGGTACAAAAACCAGAATGGTTATTCCTGGATGAAGCGCTATCTGCACTGGATCATCAAAGTTATATCGCATTGAGCCAACTGCTCAGAACAAAATTAGCGAATAGCAACATTATTGAAATTTCCCATCGTTCAGGGCAACAATTTAATCAAATGCAATTCACATTATGAAAAAGATCACACTTATATTAACGGGTTTATTATGGATGATAAGCTGTCAGACAACGGCATCATTAGATCCAACTTCATCGCTTATTTCATTAAGATATGCACCTGAAATACAAACAGGAAGACTTAATAACGGATTTCGTTATTATTTGGCAGAAAATACAACGCCTAAAGACAGAGTTTATATTCGTTTAGTCGTTAATGCTGGCTCAATGAATGAGGATGATGATCAACGCGGTGTCGCGCACCTTGTTGAACACATGGCTTTTAATGGCACTAAACATTTTCCCGGTAATCAATTGATTACTGAATTAGAAAAAGCGGGTTTAAAGTTTGGGGTTGATATCAATGCGTTTACTGATTTTGAAAATACAGTTTATACGCTTAACTTGCCTGCCAGTAATAAAAAATCCATTGAATTAGCTTTAGATATTGTTGCCGATTGGGCAGGGCACGTAACGATATTTAAGGATGATTTAGATGCTGAGAGGGGTATTGTTCTTGAAGAATGGCGTTCACGGTTAGGGCCGACATTACGTCTTGGCGATAAAAAAAGCGCAATAGAAATGGCGGGTTCACGCTATATAAAACGCGATCCGATTGGTGATGTAGACACAATAAAAACAGTCAGTGCGCAACGTGTAGCCGATTTTTATCACCAATGGTATCGCCCTGATAATATGTCTGTCGTTGTCATTGGTGATATTGACAAACAAAAGATCCTGACAATGTTGGAAACTAAATTAGGTTCTCAGCCAATCGCTACAACAAAATTAACTGAAATTGATTACACGATCCCGTTAGTCGCAGAATGGCGCAGCGCCTCTGTTTATGAGGCAGATAGAGTAACTCCCGCCGTTGAAGTGAGTTTTTTTAATAATTATCAAGAAGATAATAGTATAGAGCGCTACCGTCAAGATTTTGCTAATCAGATCGCAACTCGTTTACTGAATATCCGTCTACAGCGTTTTGAAAAAGAGAATGAGCATGCAATTAACACGGCTAACTATTTTTCATCAAATATAGGGCGCCAGACAACACAATCTGTATTTTCTCTGCAACTAAGCCATGATGATTTTGATCAGGCGACGTTAGCATTGTTCAATTTTTTAGCCGAAATAAAACAAAATGGTTTTAGTCAGGCTGAATTTGATGAAGAGGTTAAGCGGTTAGCACAACTGAATGAAAAAAACAGCAAAAAGGCTACATATAGTATTGATTTAGCAGCAGATGTTATGGTTAGCGCTGCTAGCCAGCAATGGCTAATAGGTAAACAGGATAAATACCAGCTTAATAAATCATTACTTGAACAACTTTCATTAGCAGAAATTAATGATGCATTTTCACGTATCATTGATGCGCATTCGCGCTTAGTTTTAGCAACGCAAACGAGTAAAAATGCAGTTCCTCTTATGAATAAAGACACATTATCTTTAAATTGGGAGCAAGCGATAAAAACATCTCAACCTCGTTGGCAGCAAAATAAGGTAAAAGTTACCCAACTTCCACAATTAGATTTACGCTCTGGAAAACTTAAGATATTACATAAATGGGATAAATATAACATTACCGAATATCGACTCAGTAATGGTAGCAAATTGGTTTATCAATATAATGATACCAATCCAGGAAAAGTATTCTTTAAGGCATTAACTCAAAGTGGACTACGCTCTGTACCCACCGAAGATTATCATGTATTACGAATTGCAACTAATTTGGTTGATGAAACCGGTTTTGGTTCAATACCTGTGGATGATTTACGCAACCTCTTTAATCAAAGTCCTATCGTAATGGCTACCTTACTAGATGATTTTCAACAAGGTTTTTCTGGCTGGGCAGAAAGTGAAAATGTTGAAAATATACTGACCTTATTTCATCTGAAACTTGCTGAAAGTGCAGTTTCCAGCAAAGTCTTAAGTAAATATCAAACAGAAATGCAACAGCAATTGTCTGAAGATAATGTAGATAGTCAGTATCAATTTACACGTCAGATTTCAGCGTTGCGCTATCCTGGACAAAAGACTATTTACGATGTGAATATCAATGATATAAATACACTCACAACAGATAAATTAAATGATGTTTATAACAAATATATCGCGCAAAGAACGGATTATACCTACTTCATTGTAGGCGATATTGAACAACAGCAAGTTGAGAAATTAGCCGCAAAATACTTAGCGTCTGTAAGGGTAAATTCGGATAATCCCCGATTATACCCATTATATGCAAAAACACCAAAGCAACGACTAATAAAAGCAAGTTCATCAGAACCGCGAGCTGAAGTTGAGCTTTATCTCACAATGAATGCGGGTTGGCGTCCTGATGATGCTTATTATCTTGAACTGGTTGGTGAATTAGTGCAGGAACAATTACGTTTAAAATTACGCGAACAGGCATCTGGAATTTACAGTGTTACAAGTTGGTTTTGGCACAATGCAAAAGAGCCTCAGAATGAAGGCCGGATTATGTTTTCTTGTGCGCCGGAGAGAGTTGATGAAATGATAAATCTGACTCATCAAGTTCTTAATAGCATTGCAAAGAATGGTATTGATCCTCAGGTGCTAAATAATAAACTCATTCAGAGTAGAGATAATATTAATCGTTTACATAGTTCAGTGCAGGGTATGCTTGATCTAATCGAGCGTAGTTACATGCTAACTGATAGTCCACTATTAATAGATGCCACTTTGCGCGCTAATCAAGAAGCCACGAAAGATAAAATCGAGCGTATTTCTCGCCATTTTCTCGAAAATGCTGAGATCTTTGAAGCTGTTTTATTGCCAAGTAAAACAGTAAAGTAGTGAAATGGAATGCATTTATGGAACAACTATGAATAAAAATAATTTACTTACTTTAATGCTTTCATTACTGCTTCATGCCGGTGTGTTTTCGTTATTATTTGCATCAAATCAGCAGGTGGATTACAAGTCTCAATCACTCAATCATATGTCATTTTCACCTATGTTGTTAACAGCCGAGAGTAAATTTAAGGAATTTAACGAGATTAACCATAAAAAAGACACTTTATTCAGTGAAGATCCAACTTTAGAAAACGTTGATATTGATAATATAGAAGAAGCTGAAATTCAGATGAAAAAGAAACCAAAACAAACACAAGGAAATAAGGTTAATAAAGATATTACAGAGGATAAACTTGTAAGGGAAACTAAAAGGATAAATAAAATCCGTGAGAGCCAAGAAATATCCGCTATTGAAAACAAACGTGATGAACTTGAAAACTCAGATTCTTCTGCAACTGACAATGCGAAAAACCCACAGTTTAACTCTCTGTCTGGTAATATTGACCCTAGTGCAATAGATCTTTACAGAGAGAATTTACGCAAAGAAATTGCGAAATACACCAAATATCCTAATCTAATAAAGAAAATTGAAGGTCTCGTTGAGGTTAGATTTTTAGTAACGCCAACAGGTGAAATAAAATCACCTACTTTAATAAAAAGTTCAGGTAACCGAAAATTAGATAAAGCGGTATTAATAGCTGTTATTCATAGTCAATCTGTGGGAGTACCACCAGAGGGATTTGAAAATACAGTGACTTTTTATATAGAGTTTTTAAAATAAGTTCCGGGCAGATGCCTATTTAGTTGGCAGTATTCGCTACTGGCAACCATTTTTGAGTACCTACAACACCCCGTAGAATATTGTGATAAAGATCAACCACGCGAGGCTTAGTCTGCTTGCGCACAGTCTCCAGCAATGGCCTTATTTGCTCGAACGATTCCCGTCTCAGATCACGTGGCTATTTTTTTCTCATCCCCATATTGTACAACTTATTCAGAGAGCGTAAACATGCTCTTAAAAGAATGCGGGGAATCAATCACATTTCAACTATCTCAATATTGTCGTAAGGGAAATTATTTGCCAATGTTTCTGTTAACAAGTTGACACGGGTTATCTTTTAGTTCTGTAAACAAAATTTAAAAGCGGTGAGGGAGTGGCATGAAAATGAAATGTTTCGATTATGCAACATTACCAAGAGTGCAATGGTCTGGAGGGGAAGGCGAAACAAGGGATATTGTTTGCTGGCCTGTGTCTGATGATTTCGCCTGGCGAGCGTGTTTTACGACGAGCCATCAAAGTGGGATATTAGGGCAATTCCCTGATATTGAATGCTCAATCATTTTATTAGAAGGAAAGGGCGTCCGCTTGACCAGTCCGGGTTTTTTGGAACACGAATTGGTAAAAAAGATGACGCCATTTAATTTTTCAGGTGATATTTTGACCCATGCGGAATTATTGGATGGTCCTGTACAGTGTTTCAATATCATGACTCGCCGTTCATGTTGGGCTTCTGAGATTTCAGTGATTTCTGATGAACGTTTACTGCCAACGTCACACAGTGGTGTACTTTATGTTTTAAAAGGGCGTTGGGAAATGACAGGGGCGAATTGTGTCCAGCTTGCTTTTGGTCAAGGTGCATGGTGGTTACCGGATATACGAGAAGGGGTAATTAAGCCATTGATTGTGGATAGCAAGCTTTTGTGGGTTGATTTACGCCCGATTGGGTGAATAGGATACTCATTGAAAATTAATACAATAAGCGGCCTGCTTTATAGTGGGCCGCTGAGTTTTATGTGCTCAAAACCAATGGTTTCAAGTTTTAGTTAAAAAAATTTAACCTAAAAAAATGAAAAATAGCTAAAAGCGTATAATCTTAAACTATAGACATATAACGATAAAATTAATATATCCAAGATATTATTATTTCTGTTATTGATAGTTAAATAAATTATCTCTGCTGGTTTTGGATTGCTATCAAAATAACAGACGTAGTGAAAACTTAATTTACACTCTGGTAAGGTCATTAATAATTATGAAAAAAATCTTGATAGCGACTCCATTATTGGCTTTTTCTTTTGGAGTCATGGCAGAACCTGCTCTATCACAATTAGATTGGTACGATGGTAATGTATCTTTTGCATTTGGGCTTGGTTGGCTAAAAGGAGAATCTAACGAACATCTTTATGGATATACTAAGGATCCAAAATACAAAAGTAGCCAATTGAATTGGAAAATTGGCGATGCTCTGATTGCCAGAGGCAAAGTTTCCTGGGATCTCCTTGACAGGCTAACCATGAATGCGGGTGGTTGGGTCAGATTATCGTCACGTGATAGCAAAATGGTTGATTACGACTGGCTGGATGTAAACCAGAGTCATTGGACTCATTGGTCATCCAGCTCTGATACTTCTCTAAACGATGCCAATGAATTTGATTTAAATGCCGCAGGTTGGTTGATTAAACAATCTAATTATAAATTGGGGGCGGTATTAGGTTATCAGGAAACACGTTTTAGTTGGACGGCTTATGGCGGTAATTATGTCTATGATAATGGCGCTGATATCGGAGAATTTCCTGCGGGGATGGCCGGAGTTGGCTATAAACAAAAATATAGCCTGCCCTATATTGGATTAACTGGACAGTACCGCTATCAGGATTTTGAATTTAGCCTTTTACTAAAATATAGCCCGTGGGTAAAAGCCTGGGGTAACGACGAGCACTATATGCGTCGTTTAACCCTTCCTCAGCGATCTGATAAAGTGCGTTATTTTGGTGCCAGTATAGATGCCGGTTATTATTTAACTCAAAATACGAAGGTATATACGGCGTTTACCTGGAATAAATATCGCGAAGGTAAAGGTCAAACGAGGCTCATCTATTATGATACTGGCTACACCGAAGATTTAGGTAATAATTCTATCGGAATTGAAAACCGAAACTACAGTATCGATCTTGGATTACAGTACCATTTTTAATTTTCTTATGATGATATCACTGACAGTTACCGTTTTTTCGGTATCTGTCAGTTTAAAAAGCATTGGTGGTGCCAAGTCCGACTAATTATTCCGTACTAGATCACACCTAAAATTTGATTCAGGTACATGTTAATATGTCTATATACTCGATAAATTTCAAGTTGCAATCCGCAGAACGACGCAAGGCCTTATATTTCCCCGCTCAGCGGGGAAATATAACACGCATCTTGAAGGTTGGATGGGTATAGGATAATGCCATTATTGGATGGGACACTATCAATTATCTATATATTTCGGCAGTTCCATTTAAATTATTTTGACCAACAGCAGAAGTAATTCGGAAATATTTTGCTCCAGCCTCATCAGCCTTTTTGGATAATTTATCAGTGAGTGCATCCAAAGTTTCTGCTCCTGTTACAGAAATAACGCCAATCTTCTCTCCTACAGCTGATCTGACCTCAATTGCGGCGGATGAACCAAATGAAATAGCGCTTAATACAAATAATAAAGTAATATATCTTGAGTTTTTCATTTTGAAATCCTATGTTAATTTTCAGTTTGCGAAAAATCTATATAGTATTTTACAAACTTGACAGAAACGTCAGGTTTTTACTACAAAATCTAAAGTTAGCTTTAGGCCAAGAGATATAGAGAAAAATATAAACATATTAATTTGAGAGCATAAAAAGTTGAGAATAGAATATAAATTAACAGTGGTTACCGATTATTAATCTGTAACCATTTTTCCGCATCAAGCGCAGCCATACACTCGGAACCCACAGAAGTAATGGCCTGCATCAGCAACATCCCCGGCGGCAAATACACCAGAGAACGTACGGTTGACCCGGTTGCAATGATTATACTCTCTGCCTGATATTTATTTTTCTCACCGAAGGCTACAATAGAAGAAAGACCCGCTCAGGCGACATATATCGCCGCAGTATATCCTGCGGGGCCTGTTCCTATAATTAGCACTTTCGTATAAAAAGACATTAAATGCTCCTTGTTTTACCCGTAAATGATAATCTTGGAATCTAAAGCAGGATTAACAAAATAAATCAGCCCCATAATTTACTGAATTAATTCAGACAGGGCTACAAATTTTGAGAAACCAGACTCTTAAATTGTGATAGCGAAACAACGCCAATCAGAGAATCTACGGGTTTTCCATCTTTATAAACTAATGTCGTAGGTATACTGCGAATACCATATTTTACGGCAATATTCTGAAAATCATCGATATTAACCTCTCCAAAAGTGGCGTTCTCTTTCATGTCGTTTGATAATTGGCTGAATGTAGGAGCAACGGCAAGGCAAGGCCCGCACCACGGTGCCCAGAACCGGACAACACAAACCCCTTTCGTATTGATAACACTATCAAAATTCGCTTCGGTTAGTTCAATTAATGTACTCATATTGGATCCTTAGTCAGGATTATGCATACGGTTATGGTTATCTTAGAATACCTGATATCACATAGTCAATTATTATATTGAATGTTGTTTTAATTTAGTGTGTCTTGAACAAGACATATCACATCAGGTACCAATGAATTGCTGAGAAATCACATGCGCTCAGGGATAAAAAGCGGCGAATGTTAAAAAAACAAACCATTATTTTCAATGAGGTTTGTCATAGGGTCAGACAACGGGTATCACTAATATTTTACTTTATTCACATAATAATCAAGCAGGATCGGAATAAGGGCGGTCATTGCCAGTAGTGCGCCCACCCAACCAATAGAAGCTAAACCATAACCGGCATTGATAGCTCCCCCGGCAAGTAAAGGGGCCAATGTAATCCCAAGCTGAAAGGCAGAGACGTTGGTTGCTCCGGCTAATGTGGGGGCACCATCGGCAATGGTATAAACTCGATTCATGACCGCAGGATTGACGACGAAGCCGAATATACCGAGCAAAAATACCAGGCAAATGGTGATAATCAAATTTTCGGCTAAAAAGGCTAATGCAACAGAGATCAGCATAACGCCCAATGTGCCAATAATCAGCGTTCTGAAAGGGTATTTATCAGTTGTACGGCCACCAATAGTGAGTCCGAAAAAAGCCCCGATACCAAACAGGGAGAGAACCGCCGGAAGCCAGGTGACGGTCAGTTTGCTGGTATCAATAAGCAGCGCTCCTAAATAGCCGAAGATTGCCATATAAGCAGCGGTTGTCAGGATTGTCGTACCATAAGCCACCCATAATCCAGGACGGGCCATCGTTTTTAATTCAATATGTAATGCGGGAGACTGCCCCTGTTGTATGTCGGGCAGCATAAACCACAAGACAATCGCGGTAATCAACGTGACCACGGCAATCACCCAAAACCCCGCCCGCCATCCGGCAATATCACTGATCATGGTGCCAAGCGGCCCTCCAATCACCATTGCCATACTTAATCCACTCACCACAATGGACAGTGCTCTTGCTGTGTGCTCCTTGGTGACCAAATTAACCGCTGTCGTTGCCGCGACCGCCCAAAATCCGGCATAAGCCACGCCTCCCACAATACGGCTAACCAACAATGACCAATAACCATGTGAAAGCATTCCGGCGGCAGTGGCGGCAATAAATAACGCCTGACTGATCAATAACGTTGTGCGTTTGGGCCAGTGTAGTGTTGCCACTGCCATAGGGGGAGCTCCAAGTAAAACCCCTACTGCAAAAGCGGAAATTAACGTTCCTGTCAGCGGTAAAGAAATTTGTAAGTCCTCAGCAATTTTTGGTAACACACCTGAGATCAAAAATTCAGAGCTTCCCATCGCAAACAGGCTGATTCCTAAGAGGTAAACTACCACCGGAATACGCGATTGAGTAACATTTGAAATGGCCATCATGGACTCCATAGTGATTGACTTTAAGTATATTACATTATTATTATTCAATTTATAAATTGAATTTTTAATAGCCATATCAACCCAGCTTCAAGATGCGTGTCGCCTTTCTTAGAAATTACACTTATTAGGCGAATCCAAGAAACCTATTAGTAAATGTAAGGAGCATTTATGGGAATTCGTGAACATTTTAAGCGATTACTCTATGAAACACCGGACGATGCTAATGCAATTGAATATCTTCAATCTTGGTGGACATGGGCAAAAATACGCGGCATTACAAATAGGCTTGATGAGTTATTACAAAAAACAGGTGTGACAAAATTTGAAAGAGTTGGCGTTATTCTGGAAAATCGTCCTGAACATATTGCGGTTCTTTTGAAACTCTTGGAGAGCAAGCAGACTATAGTTGTATTAAACCCTTTAAAATTGGCACAAAAATTATTAGAAGATGTCAAGCAATTAAATATCAAGGTGATTATAGTCGGAACGACATTATTTCAAGATAAAATATTACTGAACGAAATAATGATGAATACCGTGATTTTTGAATTAAATCATAGTGGGGAAATTTATTCTATTGGGAGGCAATTACACGCAAATAATATAACTGCTTCTGATATTGCCATTGAAATATTAACGTCAGGCACAACGGGAATACCTAAACAAATAAAATTAAGCTATAAAGAAATAGAAAACTCTCTTATAGCAAGCGGGCAAACACCCAGGAATAATCAATTATTAATTGATTCAGTCTCATTAGTGTCAATGCCAATTTTTCACATCTCTGGTCTATGGGGAGTATTAAGCGCTCTATATACCGGAAGAAAAATAGTATTAATGCCTAAATTTGTGTTAGAACCTTGGGTTGAAGCCATCGAGCGCCACAAAATACGAACAACATTTCTTGTACCTGCTGCTTTGTATGATTTACAAAGCGCCAATATTGATCCGGCTAAAATTAATTCATTAAAGATAATTACCTCTGGCTCAACCTATTGTCCCACTAAATTAATTGATCAAATTCTGGCTCTTTACGGAATACGAGTGTTAATGTCCTATGGCGCAACTGAATTTGCGGGTGCTGTTGCAGGCTGGAATTACGAATTACATAGGGAATGGTGGACCTTAAAATCAGGTAGTGCAGGTAAAGCATACCCCGGTATAAAGCTTCGGATTACCAACGAATTTGGTCACGAACTTCCCATTGGACAAGCCGGTTTCTTAGAAGTTTGCCCGAAAGGAAGGATCTCAGAGGAGAATAAGTGCCGGTGGAGCCGTACCAGTGATTTAGCGAATATTGATGAGGATGGTTTTCTCTGGATATTAGGGCGAGCTGATAACATGATTATACGAGGTGGATTTAAAATCCAGCCTGAGAAAATAAAGAATTTACTGGAAACTCACCCTTGGGTTAATGAGGCCGCAGTAGTAGGTGTTCCCGATGTTAGGCTTAATACTATTCCTGTCGCCGTTATCGAAACCAATTCAAATAAATATTCAAAAGTCAATGAGTTAGTTAGCCTGTGTCATAAAGAATTATTGCCTTATGAAATACCGAAACATTTTCTTACCATAGATAAATTACCTAAAACAGCAGTAGGAAAAATAAATCATACTGAACTTTTAACGTTTATTAATAATAACTTAAAGAATTAAGTTATCGTTGAAAATAATTAACCAGGAAATAATAAATGATGAACTCATCAGAGAAAAAGATAATCTTTATAAATAAGCCAAATGATTTTACAGTTAAAAAAGCCACACGTCAGGATTGGGAGTGTGTCGTTCAATGGGGGAATAAAGAAGGTTGGAATATTGGTTACCATGACGCAGATTGTATGTATTCAGTGGATAATGACGGGCTTTTCATTGGATGGCTTGGTGATCAGGCTGTTGCGGCTGTTTCTCTCATCAATCACTCAGAACAGTATGCGATATGGGGTAACTATTTAGTTAATAATGAATTTAGGGGAAAAGGATATGGAAAAGCGGTATGTAAAGTTGCGATATCCCATTCAGGTAATCGGGATATCGGTTCAAATGCAATGCCTCACATGGTTTCTAATTATACAAGGTCAGGGTTAAAGCCTATTTATAATATCGTTCACTATACGGGAAAACTAAAAAAAATAGCATCAGAAAATATAAAAGAAATATCTATTGTTAAACCCCATCATATTGACAATATCATAAAATATGACGGTCTGTTTTTTCCAACATTACGGCAAAAATTTCTAAACAGTTGGTTATCTTTCTCTGGACATACCTCATATTTAAAAACGGTTAATGGAGACATTTATGGTTATGGTGTGATTCGGCCTTTGCCCGATGGTTTCCGTATTGGGCCATTAGTCGCAAGAACGCCAGCCGATGCGGAGGAGTTATTTAACACGTTAACTTCAGGCTTGCTGGAAAACACAAAAATCTCTATTTTCTTACCTGAATATGTACATGAATCATTTTTTTCTTTTTTAAGAAAAAGAGAGTTATTTGAACAATATCATGTTGTTTATATGCACAATGGTAATTTTAAAATGAATATACCAAATGATATGTATGGTATTGCTAATTTAGACTTAGGGTAATTTTGTAAGCTAGCTACCATATTTCAAGTTGCCATCAATAATACGGGAAGAAGACTTATCTCTCTCCGCGATACGGGGGAGAGATAACATGCTCTGTGAAGTTAAATTGGCATCGGTAAAAAATCTTTCTTTTGCAAATAAGCCAAATAAGTATTAAGTAAATCATAACGTAATTTTGGCAATGTCATATCAATCATCCCCGTTGCTTCTTTTGTTTTTGTATGGTGGAATTTATCTATTTCCTGCCAGAGACTTAATAACTTATCATAGGAGTCTTCTACACCATAGAGTGGTAAGAAACGGGACAGGGCATTACTTTCACCACTGGAAAGTAATTTTTTTTGCCATTGATAATATTCTACTAGTTCTATATTAAATCCGCAGTTATTTAGCCAGGTAATAATATCGTTCCAATTTATCAGGCCTTCATAATTAAATAAATTAAGGACATTACCGGTTTCAATGGTATATTTAGTTAACGCCATGATGGATACGGTATAATCAATAGGGGTAAAATTCATAAGACCCGGAAAAATAGGAGCGTAACCTAACTGAATACAGCTCTTCATGAAAAGCATAAATTGATTATCAGCAAAGGGTGCCTCTCCTGTTTTACTGTGTCCTGAAATATAACCCAAACGAAATATGTTTGCTTTACCCCCTTTTTTTACGAAACTTTCCAACAGGCGTTCAGCTTCCCATTTAGAAATTAAGTATCCCATTTCAGAATTGAGCATGGTGTCTCCGGGAAAATCCTCCACAATATTCCCGTATTCATCCGTTTTAGAGGCGGCTGAAAGCGTAGAGGCATAATTTATCACTTTCTTTTTATCTGTGTTAGCCATAGTAATCATGTCATTGACACTATCAACATTAGGCGCTTTTAGTACGTCATAGGGACGCACGTGATTCACTCGTGCGGCTATGTGATAAATAACATCGACTTCATTGCACAATTCTTGAAAATCTGAATGGTTAATTCCACACTGAGGTAAAGTAATGTCTCCTTCTATAACTTTAATATTTTTTGCGGACTTTAAGTAGTGAATACCTTCTATAGAAAATTTTTTATAGGCTTCTTCTACACGAGATAATTTGTTTTCATCATCAACGGTTCTGCATAATAAATAAATTGTGCCTATTTCTTCTTTCTGCAAAAAAAAGTCCAAAAGATGTGAGCCAATAAAACCGGTTGCACCCGTTAATAAAACGTTATATTTTACTTTTATCATCCTAATTACCTTTATAGAATATTTACTAGTGAGATTGTGTTTTTATACCGATTTGTTATGAAGATTCAATTATTTAATTGAGTTAAATTTATGTCAATGCTTGTTTTTTGATAAAAGGTGAATAAAAAAGACTGAAAAACAAAAAATAATACCTTGCTGATATAGTTTCAATGCAATTTATTATTAATTTTATAATTAAATTATGTAACTATTTTATTTGCTATTAATAACAAAATAAAAGATTATTGACTTGACTTCATATTCAATATAATAATTGATTGTTTGAGGGCGGGTTATTTGAGATCGTTATTTCCATGTGTATACCCACCACTTTTCAAGATACAGCGTGCAAGACGACGCGAAGTGTTATTACTCCCCCACGAAGCGGAGAGTGATAACACGCATCTCGAAGTTGAATTGGTATATGACTAAGGATTGAGAGAGATGATGAATAAGACAATCGTTGTTGGTCTAGGAATAGTTTTATTGGCGCTAATCGGGTTCTTCGTTTATGTCCTGCAGGGTTCTGACCGGAATAATTCAGGAAATATCGACTACCCTCCAGTAAAAGTGGCTCTGGCAGAAGTAAAAAAAACCACTTTAGTAAAAGCATTATATGGCGTCGGAGAACTTGAAGCTGAGCGACAAGTTCATCTGGCGGCAGAAACTAGTGGCAGGGTCGTCACAATTGAATTTGAATCGGGTCAATATGTAGAAAAAGGGCAATTATTGGTGCAAATCAACGATGCGGTTGAAAAGGCAGATCTTGCCCGCCTAAAGGCGCAATGGAGAAATGCGGAGCGGTTATATCAACGCACTAATAAATTATTTACCAGCAAGGTCGTTTCCACATCAGAATTGGATAAGGCATTAGCAGAGCGCGATATGGCATCAGCAGCCATTCGTCAAACAGAAGCACTGATTGCCCAAAAAAACATTCGGGCACCTTTTTCAGGGGTGATGGGAATAAGGCAAATACACGAGGGACAATACCTGAATGCCGGAGATGCGATTGCCACTTTGGTGGATGCTAACAATCTAAAACTCAATTTTTCTCTGAATGAACAGACAAGCCCTGAATTGCATGTCGGGCAGTCCGTTAACCTACAGGTTGATGCGTATCCGAATCAAAATTTCCCCGCCACTGTCAATGCGATAGATCCGTTGATTGGTAATTCCCGCACGGTGCAAGTACAGGCTCGGCTGAATAATGCCGGCGGAAAACTGAAAGCCGGCATGTATGCCAACATTCAGGTTATGCGCCAGAATAACCAGCCAGCGCTGGTTATCCCGGAAACTGCCGTCACCTATACCGCCTATGGTGACACCGTTTTTGTTACTCAACTGGCGGAGCAGGAGGAAAATCAAGCAGGCAAGCCGGTCACTTCGCAGGGAATGACCGTAAAACGGGTTTCGGTTGACGTTGGCCAGCGTTGGGATGGCTTGGTTGAAATCAAAAAAGGGTTGTCTCAGGGGGAGCAGGTCGTCACATCAGGACAAATGAAATTAACGGATGGGACAGCAGTTGTTGCCATTGCCGTCGATACGCTGAAGGCAGCGGAATCAGCGGCTACGGATTCTTGATGGAGGCGGAAAAATGACTTTTACCGATCTTTTCGTTCGTCGTCCGGTACTCGCATTGGTGGTGAGCACATTGATTCTGTTACTGGGCGTGTTTGCCGTGAGCAAACTTAACATTCGGCAGTATCCGCAACTAGAAAGCTCAACCATCACCATTACAACGACCTATCCGGGGGCATCCGCCGATCTGATGCAAGGGTTTGTCACCCAACCAATTGCACAAGCCGTCTCTTCTGTCGAAGGGGTGGATTATCTATCATCGTCTTCTGTACAGGGTAGGAGTGTTGTCACTGTCCGTATGGAATTGAACCGTAATTCAACGCAAGCCCTGGCACAAGTCATGGCCAAGGTCAATCAGGTCAGGTACAAGCTGCCGAAAGAAGCTTATGATCCCGTCATTGAACTTTCATCGGGAGAATCCACGGCTGTGGCTTATGTTGGATTTTCCAGTGATACGCTGTCGGCATCGGCACTGACTGATTACCTCTCCCGCGTGGTTGAACCCATGTATTCGTCGATTGAGGGCGTTTCAAAAATCGAAATTTTTGGCGGGCAGAAACTCTCCATGCGCCTGTGGCTGGATGTGGACAAGCTGGCAGGGCGTGGATTGACGGCCGCCGATGTTGCCGCCGCCGTCAGGCAGAATAACTATCAGGCGGCACCGGGTAAAGTCAAAGGGGAGTTTGTTATTTCAAATATCCATGTGAATACTGATCTGACCAGTATCGAGGATTTTCGTGATCTCGTTATTCGCAATGACGGCAATGCATTAGTCCGTCTGAAAGATGTTGCCACTGTGGAGTTAGGTTCTGCCACAACAGACAGCAGCGGTATATACAATGATAAAATGGCGGTGTATCTGGCGTTATTTTCCACCCCAACGGGAAACCCGCTAGTGATTGTTGATGGCATCAATAAGCTGTTTCCCGATATCCGGAAAACTCTTCCACCCGGTGTGGAAGTAGAGTTGTCATTTGATACTGCTCGTTTTATTAATGCTTCAATTAAAGAAGTCGTACATACCTTACTGGAAGCACTAATCATTGTAATTACCGTGATTTTCTTCTGTTTAGGCTCATTACGTAGCGTACTGATCCCAATTGTCGCCATTCCTTTATCGATGTTGGGCGCGGCAGGACTCATGCTGGCCTTTGGTTTTAGCATTAATTTATTGACGCTATTGGCAATGGTGTTAGCTATCGGGTTGGTGGTGGATGATGCTATTGTCGTTGTTGAAAACGTTCACCGCCATATTGAAGAAGGGAAACCACCAGTTATTGCCGCGTTAATCGGTGCAAGAGAAGTGGCAGGACCGGTCATTGCGATGACGATTACACTGGCTGCTGTTTATGCGCCGATTGGCTTAATGTCAGGGCTGACGGGAGCACTGTTTAAAGAGTTTGCGCTGACATTAGCCGGTTCCGTTATCGTGTCTGGCGTGGTGGCGTTAACGTTATCCCCAGTGATGAGTTCTTTTTTACTTCATTCTAAACAGAATGAGGGGCGAATTGCACGGGCCGCTGAGGTTTTTTTCGAAAAATTGGCGCATTATTATTCTCTCATACTCAATGTTTCATTGCGCTACCGTTGGGTCATGGGCGGGTTTGTCTTACTAGTTGTGATCAGTTTGCCTTTGCTGTATCAACATGCTCGGCAGGAGTTGGCCCCCTCGGAAGACCAAGCAGTGGTGCTGGCCGCCATCAAATCTCCGCAATATGCTAATTTGGATTATGCAGAACTTTTTGCTCATAAACTGAGTGGCATCTTCCGTGAAATCCCAGAGGCGGTCGAAACATGGATTGTCAATGGTACTGATGGGCCTTCGGCCAGTTTTGGTGGAGTGAATTTATCGGCATGGGATGAACGTAAGCGCTCAGCGGCAGAGATTCAGGCGCAATTGCAAAGTGAGGTCAATGATGTTGAGGGAAGCAGTGTCTTTATCTTCCAGCTCCCCCCATTGCCAGGTTCTACGGGAGGCTTGCCGATTCAAATGGTACTCCGCAGTGTTGAAGACTACCCTGCGCTATACCGGACGATGGAAGAGATCAAACAACGTGCGCGTGAAAGTGGGCTGTTTGTTGTTGTGGACAGCGATCTGGATTACAACAATCCTGTGGTACAAGTGCAGATTGATCGTGCCAAAGCCAATAGTCTGGGGATAAGAATGCAAGATATTGGCGAATCTCTCGCGGTGCTGGTCGGGGAAAACTACATCAACCGGTTTAGTATGCAGGGCCGCTCTTATGATGTTATTCCGCAAAGTATCAGTCGTCAGCGATTAACGCCGGAAGCATTGTCTCACCATTATGTCAGGACGGAAGACCAAAAAATGATCCCGCTTTCGACCCTCGTTTCTGTCTCGACAAGAGTCGAACCCAACAAACTGACCCAATTTAACCAACAGAATGCGGCTGTTTTTCAAGCTATTCCCGCTCCTGGGGTCACATTAGGGCAAGCGGTGGATCTTCTTGATGATATTGCGAATAATCTGCCGGCAGGTTACAGCCATGACTGGCAATCAGACTCCCGCCAATATAAGCAGGAAGGGAACGCATTGGCTCTGACGTTTCTGGCCGCATTGGTGATCATCTATCTGGTATTGGCAGCGCAATATGAAAGCCTGGTTGACCCGTTGATTATTCTTATCACTGTACCGCTTTCAATTTGTGGTGCCCTGATACCGTTGGCGATGGGTTATATCACCCTGAATATTTATACCCAGATTGGGCTGGTGACATTAATCGGGCTTATCAGTAAACACGGTATCCTGATGGTGGAATTTGCCAATAAATTGCAGGAAAGTGAGGGGTTGGATAAACGTTCTGCCATCGTACAGGCGGCGAAAATTCGCCTTCGTCCAGTATTGATGACAACGGCGGCGATGGTGATTGGTTTGATCCCATTACTGTTTGCAAGTGGTGCCGGCGCCAACAGTCGTTTTGGTATTGGGCTTGTGATCGTCACCGGAATGTTGGTGGGGACGTTTTTCACCTTGTTTGTGTTGCCGACGATATACGTATTTTTGGCGAAAAATCACACAGCAGCAGCGGTAACACCGAGAAAACAGCTATTGAATAAAGCAGATGAGATACTGAACTCAAAACATTAACCTGCTGCCAATATCTCCCCGCAGAGCGGGGAGATATCTTATTTATAATTTAGGTTGTTTCTTCATTTCAATAATACACTCCCTACTGCCGGTTAGGGAAAGTTTCAAGTCTTGTATATTGGTGATTGTCAGGCCAGCGTGTTCTGCGATCGATTGAAATTCAGACTGATATCGTGCTTTACCTGACAACATAATATCCATATATAGATCAAATGATGCAGCATCTGAAATGTTGGGTTCTTTAACCATCTCAATAATATATAAAACAGAATTTTCACTCATTGCATCATGGCAATTTTTAAGAATATTAATCGCCCGATTATCTGGCCAATTATGCAAGACGTTTTTTAAACAATAGGCGTCATATCCGGATGGAATAGTAGAAAAGAAATCTCCATTGATAAATGTAATTCCTTCTGACTCATTTCGGGTGAAATCATATTGATCCATGACATGACATTGAATATCAGGGTAGTGCATTTTTATATTTTTTGCCAAAGAGCCTAACCCTCCACCTATATCAATAATTGAAGAAATCCCATTTAAAGAGATAGAGGTAATAATATATTTACTCATTACCTCAGACATTTTTGCCATTAAATTATCAAAGTCCATTTTGTGGGAATGGTTTTCCTCATGACTGAAATAATCATAAAGGGGTTCATTATGATAAAACTCAAAGGCAGATTTACTGTTCGTTTCAGTTAAGGATGCGCTGTATTGTGACCAGGCGTTCCAGACCGCTGGGTTTAGCTCGAATTTTATATGCGTTGTTTTAAAACTGTTTGGATTACTGAGTGATAAGCATGGCTCAGTAAGGTAAAACATATCCTCTTTTTTTTCTAACACTTTAAGGGATTGCATATAGTTACATAACCGTTCGATTTTATCTTGTGGAATATTGCATAATTGGGCAAGTTCTTTCACCGTTCTCCCTGCTTGGTTATTTAAGTATAAAGGTGCTTTGCTCTCTACAAAGGCAAATAGTGCTGCCGATTTGCGATAAGCTACCGTCAGTTCAAATAACATTATTTATTTTCCTTATTCAAATTTTATCAATAGGGTTGAAAAATATTTTTTACCGATAATTTTATTTTTCGAATTCATTAGTATGAAAAAATTCAATTACGACATGTTGTTAACTATCTGGTTACGCTATCTTTTTAACTTGCATCATTCTATACAGGGAGGGATTCCACTTTAATTAAAAATTAATCATTAGTCAGGTATTGATAATTTTATACATTCAATACGATTTCATTGATAGATTTCTATCTCTGGTCTGTATGTTTATTGAAAGAAAAGAGTGTTATTTTTGCTCATGATAACCATATTAAAAATGCGAGATCTTGCCTATCATTCTATATGAACCGTCACCACTACATGGCATCAAATAATAGTATGAAATTGATAAACATTATAATGTAGTGATGTGATGGACGTCCCCTTTTTCAGCAGCAAATAGTGCCATCTTTTTTTCCGATGCACTGAATTTCGGGAGAACATCTCATGAATACGATTAAAGTCATTGGCATTGACCTCGCCAAAAACGTTTTTCAAGTCTGTGTCTGGATGGAGGACGGTTCTGTCGCCTCGAACCGAAAAATTTCACGGCAAAAATAGTCGAAAAACAGACCAAAGTATTGATGAATATTTATACCGTTATAGCCACTTGGTGGAAAATGCTATTGCTCGAATAAAACATTTTCGAGCAATAGCAACGAGATACGATAAACTTGAACGGAATTATGCCAGTATGGACACTCCCATAAAATGAGTATGCTATTCATTTTGGTACAATTGACGCCATGTGGGACGTCCATCTCATCAGATTAAGTTTGAATTACTAACATTGGCAAAGCAAGGTGAGATCACCGGACGGTTACACTATAAGGCCGGAAATCTGAGAGGAACCACGCCTCATCTCTCAATTCTCGCACAGTACCAAAAGCTAAGTGATTGGGATGCGTTCATTACATTCTCCATCTTTGTTAAAAAGCCAAAGGACTTAATCTGTCAAACCAGGGTCTTGCTTGCTCCAATTGAAAGGCAAGCTGGAACAACAAATCTTCACGCCCTGCATCGGCTGCAAATTGTACGCCAATAGGTAAATTATCTTTGTTCCAGTATAAGGGTACTGACATAGCGGGTTGTCCACTAGCGTTAAAATATGGCAAGAATGTCGTAAATTGCAGTGTATCGGAACGATGAGTCACATAGTCCCGATTTGCTGCATAGCGCCCGATTTCAACGGGAGGAGAGGTAAGTGTAGGGGTTAGAAGTACATCATAATTTTGCATGAAAAACCCAAGCTTGCGGCCAATTTGATGTATTAGTACAACAGCATCAGTGTAATCTACAGCTGAATGTTTTTGTGCAAAATCAATTGCGGTGAAAATGGATATTTCCAGAAGGTCAAGATTAGGTGCCGTATTATGCATGGCGCAACCTGCCCGCACGGCCTGTGCGATGCCTGCCGCAACGATCAGGCGCATGGCATGGCCAAAGTCCGCATAATTAATATCATGCAACTCTGTCGGCATGATGTGATGACCCAATGTTTCACACAATTTCGCAGCATCTTCAACGGCTGCAAGGCAATCGGCGTGAACGGGTAATCCGGAAGGGGATTTCGTAACCAGACCTATGCGTAATGACTGAAGTTCTGTCTTATTTAAATCCTGATAGCGGCCTGTAAAAATAGGTGCACAATAGGGAGCCCCGATGTCTCTACCCTGTGTCGCATCCAGAACAGCTGCACTGTCACGTACTGACCTCGAAATGACGTGTTCCACGCTAAGACCGCCCCAGCCTTCACCTTCAATCGGTCCTGTTGGATTACGCATACGAGTTGGCTTAAGACCGAAGAGACCACAGCATGAGGCGGGAATTCGGATGGAACCTCCACCATCAGAAGCATGGGCAACTGGCAAGATACCGGCCGCGACTGCTGCCGCTGCCCCACCTGAAGATCCGCCTGAAGAAAGAGTGGTATTCCAAGGATTGCGCGTTGGTGCACCATAAACAAGTGCTTCAGTCGTGCAGTTCGCACCAAATTCAGGTGTCGTAGATCGCCCGAAAAAATTAAATCCAGCCTTGCGAAGACGCAAGGCTAATTCATTATCCTGATCGCTTTTATAGCCCTTAAAAAGGCGCGATCCATTGGTGAGGGTAAATCCTTCTGCCGTCATGCCGAGGTCTTTCAGCAACATTGGAACGCCAAGGAACTGACCTTTGAATGTTTCTTTGTTCGATTGCAGGGTTTGGTGCATTTGCTTTGCCTGATCGCGCGCCAAGTCGAGTTCAGACCAGCACACGGCATTGATCGTAGGTTGGATCCGTTCCATCTGGGTAATGGCTATATCCAGTAGTTCTTCCGGTGTTATTTTACTCTTTCGTACAAGCTCTCCAAGACTCAAACCATCATGCTGAATATAGTCTTCATGCTTCATGAAAGCCCCCTTATTATGCTAATTAGTTGAAAATGACGCGTCCAAAGAGGTAATGTCCAGTTCGTCGATATTGCAATCTACGTTAAGACATTGCATTGCATCAATGCCTTGAGCAACCCGGGCGGAACACCTTGACCGTTTCCCATAAACAGAGCTACCAGAGATTTTGTTACCCATTATCTCGAAAATTGGATAATAAGTTCCGCCTGTGGAAGCCGTCGAGATGGAGAGAAAACGTTTATTGGCATTTTCTATTTTTCCTGTCATGGCCATGATGACCAGAGCAATGGCGACAATAGCTGTAACAGGCGCTTTACTTTTGAGGAAGCCATATTTTTTATCGTCATAATGTGGTTACCAGATGATGTTGTGTAATAAATGTTAAATATTTGCATTCACTTGTATATACTCGATAAATTCCAAGTTGCAATCCGTAGAACGACGCAAGGCCTTATATTTCCTCGCTGCGCGGGGAAATATAACACGCATCTTGAAGGTTGGCTTGGTATACAACATTACTTATCTGGTTCAAAGTTTGATGTTGAAAATTTGTGATAGGTGTTTTGTATATCTAAAAAATAGGCGAAAAACATGCAGTCACTGATAGATTTTAAGTGAGAAAAGAGCACTGTATATATTGCAGAGGATAAAAAAATCAGGTTTTATAAATAAAATTAATATTAACGTTAAACTAATCTCAATTCGGTAGAACAGTCGAAATTTCTAACATTTCCTTAAACCAATCTGTTATTGACCCTTGAGGAGATAAATAATGGTTACTACACATCATCATATTCATCACTATAATATCCGCACTCGTTATGCAAATATATCGGTCATCGATACGGGCGGAAATGGATTGCCTGTTTTGTTAATTCATGGCAATTCAAGTTGTAAAGAAATATTTCGTCATCAAATTAACCAGTTAAAAGGACAGGAGACAAGGCTTCATATGTTGGCCTTGCGCCCTAAGATGATTGGTTCTTGATCAAATTTCTTAAAGATTTTCAATGAAATCGGGTGTAATAACTCATTGATTATGATAAATAATAGTGGGAGGCTTTTATTACCTATTTATTTAGGAAAACACTTAAAAGCGCTCCCACCATTATATTTTAAGGTGTTATGTCGTCACTGTTTTCTATATTCTAACTTCAAATTTTTACTGTACAGTAAAATTCAGGCTAGAATATGATTAAATAAAGACAATAATATCTTTGTTTTTTTGTACAGTGTTATACTAAGTTATAGTTACAAACACAATTGTTTAAGAAGTTTAAGGCCGGTGCCACCATCAGGTATTAAATTACATGCAGTTTCGCATGATTTCTGCACCTCTGGATTAAATGTCTTACATACTAATGCATTTGCGCTAGTTGTGATGATTGTTCCTACGAGTAATGAAAGCATACAAGCAGCTAATTTTCTTTTCATGATCTGTACCTCATAGAGTTAGGAATTAACATGAATAAAAGCATAACGATAAATTATGTAGAAACGAAGTTGACGTTAGAACGAGTATTAATGTCAACATACTCATTTTTACAAGTGTTCTGTGTTTTTTGCTATTGATTTTTTTATTGCATTGATGTTTTGTTTACATTTTTTTAACAATTTGTTTTTTATTATTTTATAGAAAAAATGTTCACAAAAGAGATAAAAAAGTATTTTGAATGGATTTATATTTTTAAATAACGTTAAGGGAATGTTTTATTTCATGTGTGATAATTATTAGGGTTATTTATTGTATTCGCAGGCAGATAAAAATTAAAATCCACGCAATCGCGTGGATTTTATATGATTTTTCTGTCTGAGTGAGCTTCAGTGAAACCTCATGAGATTACAGAAGCTATTTAGACGTTAAACAAGAAGTTCATCACATCGCCATCTTTAACGATATAGTCTTTCCCTTCCGCACGCATTTTACCCGTTTCTTTCGCGCCTTGTTCACCTTTGTAAGTGATAAAGTCTTCAAACGAAATAGTTTGAGCACGGATAAAGCCCTTTTCAAAATCAGTATGGATTTTACCCGCTGCTTGTGGGGCGGTTGCACCTACCGGGATCGTCCAGGCACGAACTTCTTTCACACCTGCGGTAAAGTAGGTTTGCAGATTCAGCAACTGGTAACCTGCACGAATGACACGGTTCAAACCCGGCTCTTCCAGACCTAACTCTGCCATAAATTCTTCGCGGTCAGCATCTTCCAACTCTGCGATATCGGCTTCAATCGCTGCACAAACAGGAACAACAACGGAACCTTCTTTTTCAGCAATGGCGCGGACGGTATTAAGGTGTGGATTATTTTCGAAACCATCTTCATTGACGTTGGCAATGTACATGGTTGGTTTCAAGGTCAGGAAGCTTAGATAGCGAATAATCGCTTTTTCTTCCGCACTCAGATTTAAAGCGCGCAGCATACCTGCTTGTTCAAGGTGTGGAAGGCATTTTTCTAAGACTTCCAGTTCTGCTTTAGCGTCCTTATCGCCACCCTTGGCTTTCTTTTGGATACGATGGATAGCGCGCTCGCAGGTATCCAAATCCGACAGTGCCAGTTCTGTATTGATAACGTCAATATCAGAGGCAGGGTCAACCTGACCAGAAACGTGGATAATGTTGTCGTTTTCAAAGCAACGCACCACATGGCCAATCGCTTCTGTTTCACGGATGTTGGTCAGGAATTGGTTACCTAAACCTTCACCTTTTGATGCACCTTTTACTAGACCGGCAATATCTACGAATTCCATCGTGGTTGGCAGAATGCGTTGTGGTTTCACAATCTCAGCCAACTGTTCAAGACGCGGATCTGGCATCGGTACAACACCTGTGTTTGGCTCGATAGTGCAGAACGGGAAGTTTGCTGCTTCGATACCTGCTTTGGTCAGCGCATTGAATAATGTAGATTTCCCAACGTTAGGCAGGCCAACGATACCGCATTTGAATCCCATATATTTATCACCTTAAATCACTTATAAACCAACAAGAATAGGCTTGTTGGTGAGTTTACAAAATTGGCGCTATTATACACGCAATAACCCGATGCGCCATGCACTCCCAATTAAGCGCTGGCTTTAAAGGCATGCAGGCGATTAATTGCCTTGTTCATGCCATCTTTAATCAGGATATCAGTACAGCGCAACGCTTCATCTATGGCATCGTCAATCAGTTTTTGTTCGCTGACAGGCGGCTTGCCAAGGACAAAACCGACGACCTTGTTTTTATCGCCCGGATGACCAATACCGATACGCAGACGGTGGAAGTTAGGATTATTACCGAGTTTGTTCTGAATGTCTTTTAAGCCATTATGACCGCCATTGCTGCCACCGAGTTTCATTTTTGCCACTCCAGGCGGTAGATCCAGCTCGTCATGGGCCACCAGGATTTCATCCGGCAGAATACGATAAAATCCAGCAAGGGCAAGGACAGATTTACCGCTTAGATTCATGAAAGTGGTGGGGACCAGTAAACGAATATCCTGCCCATTCACGTTGATACGGGCGGTATAGCCAGAAAATTTACTCTCTTCTTTCAGGGATTGGTTATAGCGTTGTGCTAACAAATCAACAAACCATGCTCCGGCATTATGTCTGGTCTGTGCATATTCGGCTCCAGGGTTTGCCAGGCCAACGATTAATTTTATGTTACTCACGGTTTAATTTCGCTTATTGGCAATAGAACAAAAAGGAGATTAGTTTACCTATCTCAAGGCTTGAGTACAAAACTGATTTAACAAAGATTATTCTGATGGAATGTAAAAAATTAGGCTTAAATTTGTACAGCTTGTGATCGCCGCCGCAATAACCTTTCATATAATAAGCCTATAATTAATCTTGAAGAAGATATCTACTTTCGTGCTTTTGCGTTCGTTGTCTTTGCAAATTAGCGTTCACAAAAAGTATTGGAGGTTAGTTATGAGACGTAAAAAGGCTTTTATTTTTGGCAATATTCTCATGGGAGCGGGCATGGCGGCAATGCTTATTAGTTTAGCGTATGTATTGCTCAGTCATATCTTTAATTTTGGTCTTTCGGAGTTTTTGACAAGCCTCTCACTAATGGGATTGTTTGTTGGGGCGTTTATTTGGCTGGTAGGAGCCAGTATTGGCGGCCGCGAACAGGTTACTGATAAATATTGGTGGCTGAAGAATTACGATGAACGTTATTGCCGTAAAAACCAGCGACATTCGTGATTATTTTGGATAAGGCGGTCATGGCTACCGCCTTATCCTTATTGGTTAATTGTTCAGTATATTAAAAGCTGACATTGAAGCCGAGATTGAAATAGTAGTCATGATCCGGTTCATTATCATTTTTTTCATGTGATACGGCGGCAAATGCGCGAAAGTCATTGGTCAGGTTGGCATTAACACCGACCGTATATTGGACATGATCTCTATTCTGTTTCCCTCCCGGTTGGACGAAACTTGTTTTGGTCGCATTGATCGCGCTGCGAAGAGCATAGCGTTCATCATCGAATTGATGGTTGAACAGAATAGAAGCATAAGGATTGAAACGGCCCAGTTTAGTATCTACGCGCCAACCCACCGAGCCAACTTTTGAGTGATAGCTTTGATTTGCAAAATGCATGGAGGTGCTGTTGTTACCTGTTTCACGATAGCCATCAACCTCCCCTTTATCCCATGCATATTGGATGATCGGGCTGGTAGTCAGGTAACGAGTGACTGGAATATCCCAGCCTGCTGCAATCCGCCAACCCCACTGTGTGCCCATCGTTGAACCTGATTCCCTGCGCGTGGCTTGACCAAGCTGAATGGAGCGTGACAGATTGTCGTAATTGGTACGTGAATAATGGACATCACCGTTCAGCCAGCCGCTGCCATAGTAGTTCCATAGTGTGTAAGCGGTTATGACATGACCGGTAGCAGCATAGTTGAAATTAGGTGTTGCATTTTGTTCATCTTTATAACGGGAAATTGTTGCGCCTAATAGTAAATTATTCGTCAGTTGATAATCGCTGCCCAATGAGAGGGTATTATTGCGATTGCCTGTATAACCCCCGAATATGCCAACTTTACCTTTGGCCTGATGATGATTGCGAAGTTGTTGCAGGTGACCATCAAGTGAGCTTAGTGCGGTAGTCGTTGGGACTCGGTTAATATGATTCAATGCCATCACTTGTAAAGGTGCGTTGTAGATAGACGTGATGTACTGGCCGATGACTTTGTGTGCGTAAGGGGTCGGGTGGAAGCTATCGGAAAATAAATAGGGTTGGCTTTTATCAAAGCCGGGATCGGAAGAAGAACAAACAAGCGCCATCTCACCTTGTGGACAGGCATAACCAAGGGTATTAGAAACACCATAAATGGTCGGGTTATCAATGACTTCATGTAAGAGATGCTTGACGTCGGCAAACAGGATATTGCCGTCAATGAGTTGATTTTCTTCGTTTTGGTTAAATTTGTTGGAAAATTGGGAAGCAGTTTTGCTGGTATTATTATAAGCATCAAGCAATTGATGATAAATTTCGTTTGCTTTGTCTGGATCCTGGGGAGAAGCACCTTCAGCAATTTTTTTAAACACCCCCTGAATGATTCCATTTCTGATTTTCGTATTCGGTGTCGGGTACTTGTTGATAGCTTCATGAGCCTGTTTCAGAATGTTGTCGATTTCGTCCTTGGGTATTTTGCTTTTTTCTAATGCGCCTTTAAGCACGGCTTCCATAATTTTAGGGGTCGCACCAATATCGGGAACATTAGGTACAATAATTAACCCCGCTCCAGCCTTAATGAGTCGATTAATCTGCGCTGCGGCGGATGCAGAACTGTCATTGATACGCTGTTGTGCTGTTTTTTCGTCACCTTGCGCCGAATCTTGCAGAGCCTGAGCTATATCATTGCCTCCCACCCAATGTATGTATAAACCGTTCGGATCAGCCCGTCCTGAGTGCGCTTGCAAATAGTCATCAAGCTGTTGTTGTGTTGAGTGGATAAAAAATATATCAGAATCGTTAGCTTTTGCTCCTCCATACGCATAATTGGTCCCGCCATTTTCAGAGGGGGTCAGTTTTTTGCCAGTGAGATTTCGGGCTATATATTCATCATAGAGTTCAGCGTCTTTTCCATCGGTTGTAAATCTTCCAATATTCCCGCCATCACTCAAACTATCCCCAAAAACATACACATTGTTATAGGCGTAAGCATTTGTGATGAGGTTAACTAGCAGTGTGGTCGTGGCTGATACTAAAAAGAGTGCTTTTTTCATATCGTTCTCCTGAAAAAACAGCGCATTATTTTCATGCCAGCCAAAACACATTGATTTAAAAGGGTATTTACCCATTTTACTCCGATTGATGGCTGATTTTCTGATTGTTTCAGTCCGATACTACTTCCCTTTGCATATACGAAAATTAAATGAAATGTTAACTAAGGTATGCAAATGTTGAACGATAATGAAATAAAAACGCGGGGCCATAATATTTATAGCCCTGCGCCCCTGAGTCAGTACTTTCTTAGAAACTCGCGTTGATACCTAAGCTGAAATGGTAGCTAGGATCTTGGCTATTGCCGTCATTACGGGTGACGGAAGCAAATCCGCGCAGGTTCTTGTTCAGGTTTGCGTTCAAACCCACCGTATATTGACGCCAGTTAGTACTCTGTTTGCCACCTTCCTGTACAAAAGACGTTTTGGTGGAATTAATGGCACTGCTCAGTTTGTAGCGTGTATCACTAAATTGGTGATTAAACTGAACAGAAGCGTAAGGATTGAAATGGCCCAGTTTAGTATCTACGCGCCAACCCAGGGTGCCAACGTTAGAGGTATAATCCTGATCACTAAAATGCATGGAAGTACTATTGTTGCCGGATTCACGGTAGCCATCAACTTCACCTTTATCCCAGGCATACTGGATGATTGGGCTGGTGGTCAGATAGTGAGTAACAGGAATATCCCAACCAGCGGTAATGCGTGCTCCCCATTGTTTACCCGTGGTAGAACCGGTTTCCCTGCGTGTCGCTTCTCCAAGCTGGATGGCACGGGTCAGGCTGTCATAATCGGTGCGCGAATAATGGAAGTCACCGCTTAACCAACCATTGTTGTAATAGTTCCACAATGTATACGCTGTCAAAACATGACCACGGCCTGCATAAGAAAAGTCGGCAATAGGTGAGCGCTCCTCTTTATAGTTAGAGTACATGGCACCCAACAGCAGGTTATCTATCAGCTGATAATCGCTACCCAGTGTAAAGGTTTTATCCCGGTTGCCCGTGTAGCCGCCAAAGACACCGACTTTGCCCTGTTCGTTGCCACCGTTACGCAGTTGTTGCAGGTGACCATCAAGGGAGGAGAGGGCGCTTTTAACGGAGGTACGGTTAACTTGCGTCAGGATCATTACCTGTGATGGGGCAATATAGATAGAGGTTATGTATTGGCCCATTATTTTATGTCCCAACGGAGTTGGGTGGAAAGAATCAGAGAATAAAAATTCTTTGTCTTTAGTAAACCCTGGATCGTTGACGGAGCATTTATTGGCACCTACATTTAATGCGCAGGAATAACCTAATGTATTTTGGATGCCATAAATCAGAGGATTGGCAATGACTTCATTCAGCAAGCCATTGATATCGGCACGCAAGATATTGGCCTTTTTTTGGCTGATCTTCTCATCTATGAGTTTGTTATAGAGATTTGTGGAGTCTGTGGCATCCTTGCTGGCTTTTTCATATTTCTCCGTAAGCTCTTTTTCAATTTGTTCCGCAGAAGCCCCTGGAATTATTTCTGTACCTTTTTGTGCTAAGGTGTGAAACACTGTTTTTAGGGCAATATCACGAGCCTGATCATTGGGAATTTCATGTTTATTAAGTCCTACATGAACATCTTGTAAAATAGCATTACTGGTGTTTTCGGAAACGCCTTTCTCTTCCAACCCTGTTTTTATTAAGCCACCCAAAAGAGTAGGCGTCGTTCCTATATCAGGGACTGTGGGTGCGACAATCAGCCCTGCACCTGCATCGATGAGTTCATCAATTTGATTAGCGGCTTCGGTAGCACTGGTATTGATCATTTTATAAGCCTCAGAAGGATTTTTCAGTCCAACAACTAAGGCTTCGGCGAGATCGTTACCACCTACCCAATGAATGAATATGCCATTGGAATCTGCCTGATTATTGTTTTGACTGAGATAATCGCTAACCTGTTTTTTTGTAGTAGGATTTAAGGCATTCAATCGAGGATCTTGACGATGAATTTCAAGAGCGGTTGCGCCTCCCTGAGCATAATTAGTTCCTTTACGGTTGGAAGGCATCAATGTCTTGCCGATTATTTGCTGGGTAAAGTATTCATCATACAATACGCTATTCTTGCCATCACTGGTAAAACGGCCCAAATTCCCGCTATCACTCAAACTATCACCAAAAACATAAACTTGGCTATAAGCATGAGCATTAGAAATAGCATTGATTGAAAGCGCTAGCAGTGCAGGTGTAAATAAAAATGCCTTTTTCATTGGCACTCTCCTTAAAAAGGTCGTTTTTGCTATTAATCAACATCTTGTCTTTGGAAAAGCTTGTTTTTGGACAAAAAGCATCCTGCAACTCTTCCTCAGCAGGTTAGAGATGTTGATATGTTTAATATTGAAATAACCCCATATAAGACAGCTGACTTATTAATAACGGCTGCCTACGATTAATTATGGTTTCTGGTTATTGAACTGCCATGTTGCTTTGCATTTTTTATGGATAATGTGAGCTTAAAAATTTCCGCTCTTAAACATGAATATAAAATAACCAGTCAAAAATTATTCTTTTCGCTTCTGGATATTGATAGCTTATATATTAAGATAATTTATTTTTTTAGATAAGAAATAATACCTGTTTTTCAATACTATTGTGTGATGCAAGGAAATAAAACCCCCGCCATTAAGCGTGCGACAGGTTAGCAGCAACTATCCAGTGACACCAGTATTGTTAGAGCATTTGGAACTGGACGTACCAGATGAGTTGGAATAATTGTGGGATATTAATATTAGATTGTATGTCAATTTAATCGTTTTATTTTATTGAATGAAATTTACAACAGCCAGGTAACTTTTTGAAAAAATTAATTATTTTCAAATAAAAACTATTGATATTGATAATTAATTCAAGACGAAAACATTAGCTAAATATATCAAATAAACAGAAAACCCCGCTGCTGCAAATGCAACAACGGGGTTTTTCAGGCAATGATTTATTTAATCACTTGAATAAGTTTTAGCTCAACATTTAAGCTAAAAACTTAAACATTAGTGCTCAAACATCGCAGAGATTGACTCTTCATTACTGATACGGCGGATAGCTTCAGCAAGCATGCCAGACAGTGTCAAAGTGCGAACTTTGTTCAACGTCTTAATCTCATCAGACAGAGGAATGGTGTCACAGACCACAAATTCATCGATCACTGAGTTCTTGATGTTTTCCACTGCATTGCCAGAGAAAATAGGGTGGGTTGCATAAGCAAATACCCGTTTCGCTCCGCGCTCTTTCAATGCTTCAGCTGCTTTGCACAGTGTGCCACCTGTATCGATCATGTCATCAACCAGAACGCAATCACGGCCAGCAACGTCACCAATAATATGCATGACCTGAGAAACGTTTGCTCGTGGGCGACGTTTATCGATGATAGCCATATCTGTATCATTCAGTAGCTTGGCAATCGCACGGGCGCGAACAACACCGCCGATATCTGGGGAGACAACAATTGGGTTTTCCAGCTCTTTCTGGAGCATATCTTCCAGAAGGATTGGGCTACCAAATACATTATCAACTGGAACATCAAAGAAACCTTGGATCTGCTCGGCGTGTAGGTCAACAGTGAGAACACGGTCTACACCAACGCTGGACAGAAAATCAGCAACAACTTTTGCAGTGATAGGTACACGTGCCGAACGGACACGGCGATCCTGACGGGCATAACCGAAGTAAGGAATAACAGCGGTAATACGACCAGCAGAAGCACGACGTAGCGCATCGACCATAACAACTAATTCCATCAGGTTATCATTGGTCGGTGCACAGGTGGACTGAATGATGAAAACATCACCACCACGTACATTTTCATTGATTTGAACACTGACTTCACCGTCGCTGAAACGACCGACAGCAGCGTCTCCCAGATTAGTGTACAGGCGGTTGGCAACACGTTGTGCTAGTTCAGGTGTGGCATTACCAGCAAAAAGCTTCATATCGGGCACGAGAAAAACCTCAGGCTTGCGTCCAGAGAGATATTGTTGACCAATCAAACAAACTCATTGGTTCAATAACACGGGTATCCCAGAGCGGAATGTATGCAATGGCGAAATGTTAACGCCACGCGCAACAAAACCCTGCATCCACTCTGGAGTTTCATTTAACACCTTACGGGCCGATGCTTCTGATTCGAACTCGCCGAAAACACATGCACCGGTTCCGGTCAGGCGTGACGGTGCGTATTCTAACAGCCATAAAAGAAGCTGTTCAACCTCACGAAAACGTTTTCTTGCGATTGGTTCACAATCATTGGCAAATGGTGCCTGTAATAATGCGGGTAGAGAGCGAATCGGAGAATTTCTTTTTAATTCAGGATCTGTGAAGATTGTCGGAGTCGATATTTCAATTCCAGGGTGGGCAATCAAAAACCATTTTTCTTCCGGTGAAGCAGGCTGGAGTTTTTCTCCAATACCTTCGGCAAAAGCGGCATGGCCTTTGACAAATACGGGAACGTCTGCCCCAAGGCAGACGCCAAGCTGCGCCAATTCATCATCGGGCAGATTGGCTTGCCAATGGTAATTCAGGGCAATCAATATCGTTGCAGCATTGGAAGAGCCGCCGCCTAAACCTCCGCCCATTGGCAGGCATTTATCAACGCAGATATCGGCGCCCAAATGTTCGGTGACAGATTGCCCGGTGCCGAATTGAGTGTTTGCATGGTGATGCTGTAATGTGCGTTTTTGTAATAGATGGTTCTGCAATAATCGGGCTGCCCGTACGATCAGGTTGTCATCATGGGCTACACCCGCAACCGGCGTCAGTAAGCGGATTTGATTATCTTGGCGCGGTGAAATAGTGATTTCATCGCCATAATCTAAAAATTGAAACAGTGTTTGCAGTTCGTGGTAGCCGTCAGGCCGCTGCCCGGTGATATACAAAAATAAATTCAATTTTGCCGGAGAAGGCCAGGTTAACGTCATTATTGAATTGTCCAGTTATCCATCTTTAATTTTATGCGGTTGTTTCCTTGTGTCAGCTCCAGTCGGGTGGGTAAGGCTGGCGTGATCGAGGTATCGTATCCTTGATAATTCACTCGCCAAACTTCACCATCATTTTTGTCACTAACGGATTTAAGCAGGTAATTTGCATCCAACTGAAAAACGTTGGCACTACCAGGCAGTCCGATGATCCAGCTTCGTAGATTATCCAGAGGAATATTCATATTGGTCAGTTGGTAAATTAAAGATTCGGGTTTATCACTGAGATATTTTTTACCATTATTATCCGTGACCTGAATCATATTCGGTTTAACGAATAATTCCAACTCTGTTGTACCCAGTGGATTGAGCAGCAATAATTTATAATTGTCAGGCGAATATTGTTGCCAGAAAAATCGGGCGTACACTTTTTTTTCATCTGCCAGATAAGCGAAAGAACCTCGGGTTTGGTAATGCCCTAATTTTTGCAATTGCTGTTCACGGGCGTGCCATTGTGGTGTATCCGCTGATCCCGTGCCCATAGGGGGTTGCGTGACTGTACAGGCAGTCAGTAAAACGCCGGAGAGAGGAAGTAAGCGAAAAAAAACAGACATTTTCATACGGTAACCCTTGGTAGTAAGAGAGCGTGGTATTTTATCGATTATAAATATGGCAATATTTATATAACAACTTAAAGTATGCTCCCCAAGCCTATAATCATATAACGTAATTTAGCGAAAGTTCGCTGAGAATTCTCAAATAAAATTATCGCATAATCACCTGATTGACTTTTATTGCACTGATGCATCAAGTAGAATGCTCGACCAATGAGAGTCCTTATGAAGGGTGTGAGTTTATGAGAATAATTATCGATATCATCATAACCTTGCCTCCTATGATAACTCAATGCAGTTAAGATGACTTTATTAGCACTCGGTATTAACCATAAAACAGCGCCTGTTTCTTTACGTGAGCGGGTGGCCTTTTCTCCTGACACGATAGGATTAGCGCTTGATGACTTGCTCCAGCAACCGCTGGTGCGAGGCGGCGTTGTGCTGTCCACCTGCAACCGTACAGAGCTTTACCTCAGTGTTGAACAACAGGGTAATTTTGAAGAACAGCTGATTAATTGGCTATGTCGATATCATCAACTTAACCCTGATGATTTGACAGGAAGCCTCTACTGGTATTCAGACAATGCGGCCGTCAGCCATTTAATGCGGGTTGCGAGTGGCCTGGATTCCCTTGTATTGGGGGAACCGCAGATTTTGGGACAGGTGAAAAAGGCTTTCGCCGAGTCGCAAAATTATCAATCTCTGTCGAGTGAACTGGAACGTTTATTCCAAAAATCTTTCTCGGTGGCGAAGCGGATCAGAACAGAAACAGAAATTGGCGCCAATGCCGTTTCCGTAGCATTTGCGGCCTGTACACTTGCGCGGCAAATTTTCGAATCTCTTTCCCAACTGAATATCCTGCTGGTGGGCGCGGGGGAAACGATCGAACTGGTTGCCCGTCATCTAAAAGAGCATGGTGTGAATCGCATGATGATCGCCAACCGGACAAAAGAACGGGCACAGATGCTTGCCAGTGAAGTCAATGCAGAAGTTATTTCCCTGCCAGATATCGATACCCGATTGGCTGAAGCGGATATTGTTATTAGCTCCACCGCCAGCCCCTTGCCGATCATCGGCAAAGGCATGGTCGAAAGAGCGTTGAAATTACGTCGTAACCAACCCATGTTGCTGATTGACATTGCCGTTCCTCGTGATATTGAACAGGATGTGGAAAAATTGAGTGATGTTTATCTGTACAGCGTGGATGATTTACAGGCTATCATTCAGCAAAATCTTGCCCAACGTAAAGCGGCGGCAGTGGTTGCGGAAGGGATTGTGCAACAAGAAAGCAGCTATTTCATGGATTGGTTGCGTTCTCAAGGCGCGGTTAATACAATTCGCGAATATCGAGAACAGGCAGAGAAAATCAGGGCTGAGATGACGGCAAAGGCATTGATGTCCATACGGCAGGGTGCTGATGCCGAACAGATCATTAACCAATTGACCCACCAATTGACGAATCGTCTGATCCATACACCGACTAAATCTCTCCAACAGGCTGCCAGTGATGGCGATTTGGAACGCCTGAATCTATTACGGGACAGCCTTGGGCTGGATCATAACTAACCTAACCCTATTCTAAATAAGGTCTGATATTACGAATGAAGCCTTCTATTGTCGCTAAATTGGAAGCATTACAAGAACGCCATGAAGAAGTTTTGGCTCACCTCGGTGATGCAGAAGTCATTTCTGATCAAGAACGTTTTCGCGCGTTATCAAAGGAATATGCCCAGCTGACCGATGTGACTAACTGTTTTAAAGCCTGGAAAAGCGTTCAGGATGATATTGAAACAGCTGAAATGATGCTTAATGATCCCGAAATGCGGGAAATGGCACAGGAAGAACTCAAAAGCGCAAAAATTCGTAATGAAGAGCTGGAACAGCAACTGCAACTGCTGTTATTGCCGAAAGATCCGGATGATGAGCGTAACTGTTTCCTTGAAGTCCGTGCCGGAACCGGTGGTGATGAAGCGGCGATATTTGCGGGCGATTTATTCCGTATGTATAGCCGTTATGCAGAATCCCGTCGTTGGAAAGTGGAGCTTATGAGTGCTAATGAGGGTGAGCATGGTGGATATAAGGAAGTGATTGCTAAAATTTCGGGCGAGCAAGTTTATGGTCACCTGAAATTTGAGTCTGGTGGTCATCGTGTTCAGCGGGTGCCGGAAACAGAGTCACAGGGGCGTATTCACACTTCTGCGTGTACCGTGGCTGTTCTGCCAGAAATTCCAGAAGCAGAATTACCGGAAATCAATCCGGGCGACCTGAAAATTGACACTTTTCGTTCTTCCGGTGCGGGTGGACAGCACGTCAACACCACGGATTCTGCAATTCGAATTACCCACTTACCAACGGGAATTGTCGTCGAGTGCCAGGATGAGCGCTCCCAGCATAAGAACAAAGCAAAAGCAATGTCGGTGCTTGGTGCGCGTATTCGTGCCGCTGAGATGCGGAAGCGTCAAGAAGCTGAAGCTTGCGAACGGCGTAATTTGCTCGGCTCCGGTGACCGTTCAGATCGCAACCGTACCTATAACTTCCCACAAGGGCGGGTTACTGATCACCGTATCAACCTGACGTTATACCGTCTTGAGGAAGTGATGGAAGGCAAACTGGATATGCTTATCCAGCCTATTGTTACTGAATATCAGGCAGACCAACTGTCTGCATTGTCAGAGCAGGATTGATGAATTATCAACACTGGCTCCAGCATGCGGCTGCGCAGTTGATTACAAGTGATAGCCCGAAGCGTGATGCAGAAATCCTGTTGCAACATGTAACAGGGCGTTCCCGTACTTATTTAATTGCATTCAATGAAACGCCTGTTTCCCCAGAGGAAGCGAGCCAGCTTGATATTTTGCTGGCTCGTCGCATTCAGGGAGAGCCGATTGCTTATATTGTGGGGGAGCGTGAATTTTGGTCGCTGCCTCTTACGGTATCACCCGCAACGTTAATCCCACGTCCTGATACGGAATGCCTGGTTGAAAAAGCCTTGGAACTATTGCCTGAATCATCGGCACAGATCCTGGATCTCGGCACGGGAACCGGAGCCATTGCACTGGCGCTGGCAAGTGAACGGCAGGATTGCGGTGTCACTGGCGTGGATATCAATTCTGATGCCGTCGCATTGGCAAAACATAATGCGGCAAGAAACACGGGAAAATTGCCTGTTCACAATGTGAATTTTCTGCAAAGTGAGTGGTTTTCTGCGGTTGGGGAAAGACAATTTGATATGATTGTCAGTAATCCTCCCTATATTGATGAGCTTGACCCTCATCTGCGCGAAGGAGATGTCAGGTTTGAACCAGCCGCTGCATTGATCGCTGCACAAAATGGTATAGCAGATTTGCAGACAATTATAGAGCAGGCTCGCCACTTCCTGTTACCAAACGGATGGCTATTATTGGAACATGGCTGGAAACAGGGAATCGTTGTCAGAAACCTATTTTTGGAAAAAGGTTATCAACAGATAGCAACTTTTCAGGATTATGGTGGTAACGAACGTATCACGGTAGGTCGATGGAATAAAGATGAAAACCATAGTTAATTATGAATTCAATAATGCTTCCCTGATAGAGGGTATTATTCTGGTAACGCGGGCCATTCGTCCTGATTTCCACCACGCAATGGTGACTGAGCAGTTAATTGTATTGATTGAAGAAGCGCGCCAAAAACTTTCCTCTATTACTGATACCAAAGCAAAATTACAAGCACTATTGACACTTTTCTATCGAGAATGGAAATTTGGCGGCGCGAATGGGGTGTATTGTTTATCTGATACCCTGTGGTTGGATAATGTATTGCGTTCACGCCAAGGCGCTCCCGTAACATTGGGAACGATATTTACCCATATTGCTCAGGCGCTGGCATTGCCCGTACAGCCTGTTATATTCCCGACACAGTTAATCTTGCGACTTGATTTGGCTGATGAGCCGACATGGTTTATTAACCCGATGAATGGCGATACGCTCAACGAACATATCCTTGATGTCTGGTTGAAAGGTAATATTGGCCCGATGATCCGTTTGGAAAATAAGGATTTACAGGAAGCCGATAATAACAGCATTGTGCGAAAAGTTACCGATATTATCAAAATTTCCTTAATGGAAGAGAAAAAGATGGAGTTGGCGTTAAAAGCCAGCGAAATCGTGCTGATGTTCGATCCCGATGATCCGTATGAAATCCGCGACCGAGGGTTGATTTATGCGCAGCTCGATTGTAATCACATTGCTGTTTCAGATTTGAGTTATTTCGTGGAGCATTGTCCTGAAGACCCTATCTCAGAAATGATAAAAATGCAGATTAACTCTATTGATCAGAGAACGCTCATCCTCCATTAAAGGCGTTATAAGGCAGCATTTCTTTGCCCTTTATTTATTTTTATAGATACAAATTTATTTGCCCTTAACAAGAGAAGGTATAAACATGCAACAGAAAGTGGTTAATATTGGTGACATCAAGGTCGCAAATGATCTGCCTTTTGTACTGTTTGGTGGTATGAATGTCCTTGAGTCACGGGATTTGGCCATGCGCATTTGTGAACACTATGTGACCGTAACGCAAAAACTGGGCATTCCTTATGTTTTTAAGGCGTCTTTTGATAAGGCTAACCGTTCTTCTATTCATTCCTATCGCGGGCCTGGTTTGGAAGAGGGCCTGAGAATTTTTCAGGATCTGAAACAGATTTTTGGCGTGAAAATCATCACTGATATACATGAACCCGCGCAAGCCCAGCCTGTTGCAGATGTGGTGGATGTTATCCAGCTTCCCGCTTTCCTTGCCCGCCAGACTGATCTGGTTGAAGCGATGGCAAAAACGGGTGCAGTGATCAATGTCAAAAAACCTCAGTTTGTTAGCCCGGGCCAGATGGGGAATATCGTTGACAAATTTCAAGAAGGCGGCAACGATCAGGTAATATTGTGTGACCGTGGCAGTAATTTTGGTTACGACAATCTGGTTGTCGATATGTTGGGCTTTGGTGTCATGAAACAGGCAACCAATGGCTCACCCGTGATTTTTGATGTCACTCACTCATTGCAATGCCGTGATCCCTTTGGTGCAGCTTCCGGGGGGCGTCGTGCGCAAGTGTCAGAACTGGCCCGTGCGGGTATGGCGGTAGGAATTGCCGGTTTGTTCCTTGAAGCCCATCCTGATCCAGAAAATGCAAAATGTGATGGTCCGTCAGCACTGCCGCTGGCAAAACTGGCGCCATTCCTGATGCAGATAAAAGCCATTGATGATGTGGTGAAAAATTTCCCAGAGCTGGATACCAGCAAATAATCATTTGAGCTTTCGAATTTTTTGAGAATGCGGTTACAGATACTTGACTCTGTAACCGCTGATTTTTTACGTATTATTTTTAATAAATAATCTCTTGCCAGGAAAATCAATTAATACTGCATATTGATTGAAGAAGTTATTGCCAATGAGTCCATCAGCATTTAACTGATTAAACTCCCCATCAACCAGTAATGAATTCAGTTTTATGGCGTTAGCGCCTGCCTCATCAAGTTGAAATGCCGATACAGTACATTCTTCATTGGCCAGATCTTCTCTTAACGCCCCGCAGGGAAGGATAACGGGAGGTGATTGCAGCCTTGTTCTCCAAAAAACCGAAGCTGACGCACCAGTATCCAGGATCATGTTGTAACTCTTGGCGTTTTGTGAAACTTTGACAGCAATGCCTTCTTGCGTGAGCCTCAGCGGTAATTCGTTCCAACCATCAGATATATTGACGCTCAATGCTTGTAAATGGTCAGAAACTGACAATCGTTGTTTTTTGTAATCAATAAGAATAACTTTGTCTTCGAATAAACCAAGGCCTATTACCATCGAAGTGGGAAGTTTCTTTTCTTTACCTAATAAGGTCACTCCCCATGGTTTTAGCGAAACGCCGGTAATATCTTTAAATATCATCCCGTTTATTGAAAGTTTTGGAATGTTAAATTGGTCATTAAAATAAACTTTGCCTGTAACGTCGGTAGAGCGTGCTTTTTCAGGATCTATCTCTAAGCCTGGTATTTCCGACATAAACTCTTTAGTTAAATGGAATCCTCGAGATGATCCCGTATCGAACATTAAATTTTGCTTTTTTCCATCAATTTCGAGATTTGCTATTGGTATAGAAAATTCATCAAACTGAAAATCTATATGTATGACTTCTTCAGCAGCCATGGAGTCTGTGACAAACCCTGGCGTAACGGAAGAGAAAACAATTAATATAATTGCCGTAAGATGTTTATTGAGTGAAAAAAGCATGAAAATTCTCCCTATCTGCATTCATAGTTATGTCAAATTCGGGGTGAAAAGTGAGTTTATTTTGAGACTGACAAGAAGAATATTAGACCAAAAAAATCATCTAATATTCTTATTCGGAGATTTAGGTTAATTTATTTCTTTCAGCGCGTTGGATAAAGTGGCATAAAAACTCAATTGCCCTTTGATCGGTTCGACTTTGGCGCGTGCCAACGTTTTCAAGGGCTGGAAGGTGATATCGCACACAACGAGATGTTTCTCTTTTCCCATCTCCCGAACAAACCCTTGAAAGGCATGTAACCCGCCTGCATCCAGAACCGGAACCGCATCCCACTGCATAATAATGGTGTGATAATCGGTTCCTTGTTCTTTCAGTTCAGCAAAAATGCGCTCCGCAGCTGCGAAAAACAGAGGACCATTAACTCGCACAACCAACAAACCCGTATCCTGATTTGTGACAGGAGAAATGCTGATTCGGGTCATATTGGCAATTTTGCGCATAAACAGCAGTGAAGCCAGCACAATGCCTATCGTGATTGCCACTACCATATCAAACAGAACAGTTAATGACATACACAGCAACATCACGATGATATCGTCTTTGGGAGCACGGCGGATGAGATCCACCACCTTATGGGTTTCGCTCATATTCCACGCCACAATCAACAAAATGGCTGACATGGCGGCAAGCGGTAAATAAGAAAGCATTGGGGCAAGAACCAGCAGCGCCAATAATACCAGTAGGGAGTGAACAACAGCGGCAATGGGTGAGGTTGCGCCTGCCCGCACATTGGCGGCTGAACGCGCAATAGCCGCAGTTGCGGTGATCCCGCCAAAGAAAGGGGCGACAATATTACCCATTCCCTGACCGATTAATTCACTGTTGGAATGATGTTTTTTTCCGGTCATGCCATCCAAAATAACAGCGCACAACAGGGATTCAATTGCCCCTAACATTGCCATCGAAAATGCAGCGGGTAGTAATGCTGATACTGTATTCCAATTCATATCAAACGGATGAGTATCAGGTAATTGCCACGGCAGGACAAATTGAGGAAGAATAGGGGGAATCCCTTGGCCTTGTGTACCTTCTTCCAGCGTATAGCTAAATGATGAACCAATCGTTGCCACATCGTGGCCTAGCAGATGCATGATCCCCATAATACCCGTACCTGCCATCAAAGCCGGTAAGTGACCCGGTAACTTTAACCCAAGCTTTGGCCAGAAAATCAATACCAGCAGGGTTGTTAAACCAATAAGGGTATCGCTGAGTTGTAATGAAGGAAACGCTTGGGAGAGGGCAATCACCTTATTAATATAATTTTCCGGCACAGGGTCTAATTTCAGGCCGAAGAAATTCTGCACTTGCATGGTAGCGATGGTAATAGCAATACCAGAAGTGAATCCAAGCGTAACAGACAGTGGAATGTACTCAATCAGTCGGCCTAATCGCGCTAATCCCATGATAAGCAGAATGATGCCTGACATGAGGGTGGCAATAAGCAAGCCACTGAGGCCAAATTGCTGTGATACAGGATAGAGTATCACCACAAAAGCCGCAGTAGGGCCGGAAACGCTATAGCGTGATCCTCCGGTCACAGCAATAATCATGCTGGCAATGGCCGCAGTATACAGGCCGTATTGTGGTGCAACACCACTGCCGATTGCCAACGCCATCGCCAGTGGGATAGCAATGATTCCCACGGTGATCCCGGCAATCAGGTCTTTAATAAAACGGTGGAAAGAGTAAGTTTCTTTCCAACAAGCGTCAATAAGCGCACTAAATGGACGTATTCCCTTAATTTTACGAGTATTCATTTAATTGAGAACCAAAAAATAAGATAGCAAATGATGAGCTGATAAAAGTGATATTAGCATATCGCTTTTATCAGCTCAGAAAAGTGTTGTATGTCAAAAAGTTAACTAATAGATTAGTGCTTGTTTTTAGTAACGTAGATAAATTCTGAGTTTGATGTTCACTTCATTAAAATAAATAGCACAAATAATCCTAATTGTAAGATCAAAAACAAAATTGCTTTTTTTAACAACATTATTACACCTTTGATGCGTTCATTCATTGTTTGTGAGCGAGGTGATTTATTAAAAATCAGTAATAACGTTTGATCGAAATCTGCATGTTTTTCGGGATATAAATTGAGAATATGAAAATAGTGGTAATCTAGCCACGTACGCCAACAATAATATTGACTGAGTAAGGCAAGGAATAACAAGATACAATAAATTATATGATTGTTTGGGTTTGTTATAAATATAGCGGTTGCTATAAGAGCTGTTAAGGCAGATATACCAGAAATAAAGCGCCAGCTTTTTAATGTGGCAATAACGATTTTACTTGTCAGGTTTTCTGGTTGCATATCATGTTCTCCTATACCGATAGATGCTTTCCCATCGTGCAAGAGCATCCCAATGTTCCTGCCTGAAAATCACTCGTGGTCTGGCCTTACGCAGGATATTTATTGCTCTGGCGATATTATATTCAGGATGTTGTTTCAATAGCCATGCTGCTACAACCATGGCACTGCGGGACAATCCGAGTGTGCAATGAATGAATACGCTTCCTTTTTGGTGTAATTTGTCCAATGTACTAACAGCGGATTGCAGTGCTTCTGGTGTTAGCGGTAATAAATCTATTTGGGGTTGGCATATATAATGTTTTTTCTGGTTATCAGGTTTTCTGTGCCACTCAGCAGTCAGATCAAACACACAGGTTATATTGGTTAACTTAATAGTGGATTGACGTGGCAAGTAACCGAGAATAATTCCTTCTGTGATCTGGTCATAAGGAGAGTTTTGGCGCCTGAACCAAAGATAAGAAAGCCAGGCTCCCAATTGGTATGGTGCCAGTAGCCAGCGTGCAGACAGTGACATGCGTCCATCAGATTGTTTTTGGAACACTGAACTACCCAATCCAGCATAACCAAGAGCGATCATCAATAATGATATAGCAGGCCATAACAGTATCCAGAAAATTTCCCCTAATCCATATGCCATCAGAGTAAAAAAGAGACTTCCCATTACATAACAGCCAAAGAGTTTTCGGGCGTGGCGATCTTGGCTTGGTTGCCATTGCCAATGATGTGAAATTGGTAACAAGTAACTAATGATTACCCCTACGGCAAAGCCTGTGATCACGTCGATAAAATGGTGCTGCCAAGTTGTAAAAACGGAGAGGGCAATGAGGATAGACCAGACATGAAGCAATCCACGCCAATAGCCTTGAACATGTGTGGAGTAACGCAGCCAGAGTAACCATAACAAGATAATATGTAAGGAAGGTGCTTGATTATAGGGCAAATCAAACAGTTCTAGTTGAGTGAATAACCATCCGAAAAGCCCTTCCGTTGCAGGGCGGGAAAACGAAAATTTCAAAGGGAGTAACAAAAATCCGATACAGGCAATCAGTGACGCTGTCACTAATCTACAGCTATGAAGCCATTGCTCACGGCGGTTGGTACAGATAAATAATGATATCCCGTAAAACAAATCAATGCTCCAGTAAGGAATAATTGTCCATGACCAAAAAGGGAGACTCCGTTCCCAACTGAAAACGACGACTTCTATATCATCTCTCTGTGAAGTGAACTGATTAATTTGCCCGTATGTCATAAAGAAAAAGGGTGCCAGAAATAAGAGCCATACACAGGCTGTCAGCCATAAATGTTGGCGACTTTCAGGGGAAAGTTGTATTGGGTATTTCATAGGCTTATTCTCGGTGCCGAATGCGTTTGGCAATCGATACAGTAAAAATCCCCCAGTTATCTGTTATTTGATACTGTTTTTCAAACCCCGCTGTTTCTACCAATGCGTCTATTTCGCCTTGGGTACGTCGTCGCATGATCCACGGCTGATTTTCGCGATGACTGGAAAGAACGCGGGCGATCATTTCAAGTTGTGGATGCCAAGGTTGTCCGGTATATATCAGATACCCATTTTCGGCGATTGCATCAGCAAGACCACGCAGGGAATTTTTAATTAGCGTATTGTCAGAAAACAGTTCATAAAGACCGGAAACTATGCCCAGAGTTGGTGTGGGGAAAATGGCTGTCATGCTTTCAGCATCAAAAGCGTCACCGATGACAAAACGGATTTTATCGGTAAGATTACGTTCTTCAATATAAGCCTGGCCTTGATTAACATTAATCTCGCTGTAATCCCTTAACAAAATCGAGTCAATTTTGCTGAAATCGTTGATCGCATCAAAAATATAGCGTCCATGTCCGGCCGCGATATCTACAATATGAATCGGTTGGTTTTGTTGATGTAGCTGGTGAATTGCTTGACGGATTAAGGTTTCCATATTGATTTTGCGCTGTCGTATGCCGCGCCAGCCAATATTGCCCCTGAGATATTGCTGATCGACTAACTGTCCCCAAATTCCTTGACCTTGTGGTTGATTGCGATAAACATAATCCAGCGTGGAACCGGAATCAAAACCTGTCTCAAGGCCGATACGGAGACCTTCAGAAGCTTTGCCCCAGCGTGTATTCATTGCGTTACGCATTAATTTATAGCTAAGATTTTTAGGGCACCAGCGGGGTAATGGATGAGATAGAGTACGAAACTCATCAGCTGTATGGCTCCAGATATCTTCATTGCTGTAATCATGTTGGTAACGTGGGATAGAAAAAATACGATCAATAAAAGTACGTATTTTGTCGAAGACCAAATGGCGATTTTTTTCGCCCAGCGTATCGTGGTAAAACCCCGCCATAACATATTTCTCTTTAATCGGGGTATTCAATTGTTGGTAGAATTGGTGTTGGGGTTTATGGTTCACCACATAATCATTACCAGAAATAAACAGTTGTGTCGGTAATGTAATGGCGCTGGCATCTTTCACCACCCGTTTTGCAGTTTGATAAAGCTCTAGCAGGATATTGACGGCAATTTCGCGGGTAATCAGGGGATCACGGTCATAAGATGCGATACGAGCTTCATCGTGAGTCAGGAATTTCGCTTTTACATAAGAATTGACGAAGAAAACTCCCCGTACTTTTTGCATCAATCGCAACCCTTGTACTGCAAAGGGAACGTATAATTTGATATCAAATGCAGGAGCGGCAAGTATCATAGCGCGGATTTTGGGCGCATAATCATGTACCCAGGCAGACACTAACACTGCACCGACACTCTGGCCAATAACCACGATATTTTCCATTGCGATGTGGTAACTGGTGGCAATAAACCTGACAAATTCATCAACATCTCGAATAGATCTACTCATTGATGGACTATAACCGCGCAGTCCTACTGTTTTTCCATGTCCACGAGCATCCCATGCAAACATTGGCACATCAGGAAGATTGAGTTCATCAACAACATGCTGAATTCTCCCCGAATGTTCATGGCCTCGGTGAAAAATAATAATCGCTTTTTCTGCCTTATCCTGCTCTTGGGGCCAATAACGATAAAACAGGGAAGCCTGATCTGATGTGGTGAAATCATGTTCTTCGGCAATGCGTTGATTTAATGCTTGCGTTTTTGAAGCTGGTGTTTTTGCCAAGAGTGTCATGTTAATGCCTTATTTGGATTATGCTGTTCAGTCGGTTTGATGTCATGCAAGGCTTTGACAACGCGCTGGTAGCAAGTTATCAGGAGTAAAGGAATCATGATGGGGAACAAATAATGGCTCCAGCTTAAGGTTGATGGAAAAAGTGCGATAATTAATCCATAAATACCGAAAATAAAAGCCCGGTCACTTTTTCCCATTGGGCCATCATAACGCCGTGATGCGCCAATCGTTAGTGCCAGAACACCGATAAACTCTGTTAGGATAGTCAGGAATAAGCACACCAATAGACTGACATTGTTGACATTCGGTAAAAAACAGAAAGGGAGATAGAGTGCAACATCGGAAATCACATCTCCAAGTTCATTATAAATAGCCCCCAAATGAGATTTCTGATGATATTCTCGTGCCAACATACCATCAATGGCATTGAGTGCCATACGAATGAAAAGAAAAATAGGCAGTAGCCAATAGAAACGGGTAGAAGGAAACAGGCTCAACAATAGGCCAACGACGATTGACAGGAACATCGCACTTAATGTGACCTGGTTGGCAGTGATCCCATATTTTTGTAGACAAATGACGAGAGGGCGTAATAGGTTTTGGAAAAGTGGTTTTAGATTATAGAGGGTCATCTTACCTAAGTCCTTTATAGGCCAAACTGATATCAATAGAATAAATAACAGAAAAGAGTGAACAAATAAAATAGATTTTGTTTAGGTGATTAATAATTTATTGAAGTAGATGATGTGTTATTGATTTTTATCCATAATTAAATGTTTTAATTATTCAATAACAGAAATTATTACGGAGATATGATGATTTCTGTTACAAATTTTAGATGAATCAATGGCTTAATTTAAGGATATGATAAATTGTCTAGGGCACAACGTTTGTTAACTCTGATGGAAATATTGCGGAGTTATCACTTTCCCGTACAGGGCAAGGTATTGGCGCAAAAGTTGAATATTAGTTTAAGAACTCTCTATCGGGATATTGTGACTTTGCAGGATCAAGGGGCAAATATCGAGGGAGAAGCGGGTATCGGTTATGTCTTACGGCCGGGATTTGTCTTACCGCCATTAATGTTGACGCAAAGTGAGATAGAAGCCCTGGCATTAGGGGCTGGTTGGGTGGCTAGACGCGCTGATTCACAATTAAAAGCCTCTGCCAATAGTGCAATCAATAAAATTGCCTCAGTTATCCCAACAGAACTCAGACAATATCTTGAGACGAACGCATTATTAATTGGGCCTGCGGCTGCGAAAATTGAACCTTCCGTTGATATTCCGCAAATACGGCAAGCGATCAGTCATCGGCATAAAATCACTTTCACTTATTTAGATCTGAAAAACAATCAATCGACAAGAACAATATGGCCATTTGCATTGGGATATTTTGAGAATATCAGTATTGTTATTGGCTGGTGTGAATTAAGAAAATCATTTCGCCATTTCAGATCGGATAGAATGAGCCATTTGAAGATAGAACAACAGTGTTATCCCCGTTCAAGGCAGTCTTTACTTAAAGAATGGCGGGAAATGGAAAAAATATCGCGTTAACTACTGACAAAAATTGTCATACGGGTTTGTTACCTTGAAGGTTCTTAATGTACTAGCCCGCTATCTGACTGTTGGAGTTTTTTTATGTTAACCCTCACTTTTTCTACATCGGTAAATGCAAAGCCATCTCATATTTGGTCCCATTATGTCGATTTTGACTTACGAAAAAAATGGGAAGTGGATCTTGAATATTTTGAATTTGAAAGTGAAGTGAAAACAGGACAATACGGCAAAATGGTATTGAGTGGTATGCCGGAAATTCGTTTCTATCTTGCAAATATTGAAATCAATAAAGAATTCACTGACCAGGTCAATCTGCCACAGATGGGAGAGTTAACTTTCTGTCACCAAATTTTGACCGACGAAAGTAACAGGGCAAATGGCATTCAGGTGCGTGTTTCTTTTGAGCCTGAAAAGCATCTTCCTGATTCCCAGGCAGTCAGTTTTTTTAAGCAAGTGACGCAAGACTTGGTAGAAACACTTTCAAGGCTTAAAGCTGTGGTTGAAAAAACCGAGACAGAAAAACTCATTTCTGTTGTTAAACCCAATCTCCAGCTGATTTATGTCTCTGATATCGAACGTTCTACGGCCTTTTATTCAACTATTTTTAATGCGGAACCGGTTTTTTCCAGCCCGCGTTATGTCGCATTTACTGTAGGTAAAGAAGCTATTTTTGCTATTTGGAGTGGAGGAGCAAAGCCAGACAACACAATGCCACGGTTTTCAGAAATTGGTATTATGTTACCCACTTGCGAAGAGGTTGATCAACTCTTTGACAAATGGCAACGAAATCCAAATATTGACATTCAGCAGGAACCCTATACTGACGTTTTTGGTCGCACTTTTCTCGCGAAAGATCCGGATGGTCATATGATTCGGGTTTGTCTTTTGGATTAAGGGAAATGAAGATACGTTGGGTGAAAATCTTTCCGACGAGGTATCCAGGCATACCTCAACCCGCTTGGCACACGCGGTAGGCGTATTCTTATATTCTTTACTATTGGCTATTCCTAAAAATGTCACCGCTTATCCTTATGTTGTGGTTAAAAGTAGAAGGTGATTATTGGGTAAGTTTTTGTTTGTCATAAGGTTACTGATAATGTAAATCAAAGTGTAATTGGTTTATATTTGATATTGTTTCCATTTGTTACTATTAGCCTTGAGTGTTATCAGTAACTGATACTGACATAACGATTTTGTCCATATCATATTAAGAATTAACCGTTTAATGATGAATAAATATGACGAATGGACTATTTTATTTAAAATGTAAAGGGCTTAATGCTCAATGTAAGAAGGGTAATTGACATGTCAATTTTAGCCATTATTAAAGGTACGCCTATCTGGGTTTGGATTTTATTTGTTTTTCTGATTAAACGGGGTATCGATGCGTTATATGACAGAGAAATGCGTATTGATAGACTGTTTTTTATGCCGGTTTTGTTTTTAATATGGGCTGTTTACAGTGTATTAAATGAAACGACATTTCCAAATTCGGCATTCCTGGCGCTTATTGCAGGTATTGTTGTGGGAGGGGGTGTCGGATGGGGCTTATGGCATAGTCAACCAAGGTTAAGAAAGGGTAATGAAGATGGCTCAATCATTCGTTCAGGAACCCCTTTGAGTTTGAGTCTGATTCTTACTGTTTTTATAGTGAAGTTTATTATTTCTGCCATGATGAGTATTAACTCTAATTTGTTATATTCTTTCAATTTTAATTTACTGTTCGGTTTTATCTGTGGACTATCGGATGGTGTCTTTTGGGGAGGAACGCTTAATTTATTTATTCCTTATTATAAAAATAATAAAAAGGAATAAGTTGAATATATTTTATATTTCATTTTAATAAAAATGGCTGTCCGATAGTAACACTCATATGATCGAATAAGGAGAAATAAATCAAGCGCCTAATAGACGTGGTGCCAATGTGATGGTTGATCTTATGGCTGGTGGTATAGGCGATTTTATTGGGTATTGGGAATGAAAAAGAGCCTGAACGGATACTCAGGCTCTTTCATAGAAAATGGCGGTGAGGGAGGGATTCGAACCCTCGATACGTTTTCACGTATACACACTTTCCAGGCGTGCTCCTTCAGCCTCTCGGACACCTCACCGAATTTTGCTTTGTTGCATTCAATAAGAATGCACTATCGTAATTGTATTACTAATGAACCCAACTAATTATGGTTAATTTGTCAGGCATTAAAAAAGCCTGACCATTCTGTTCAGGCTCTTTCGTAGAATATGGCGGTGAGGGAGGGATTCGAACCCTCGATACGTTTTCACGTATACACACTTTCCAGGCGTGCTCCTTCAGCCTCTCGGACACCTCACCATATTTATATTGCAGTGATTTCTCTTGAGTTCATCGCTGCAACGGGGCGTTACTATAGGGAAAAGCAGGGCAGGCGTCAACAGGCTTATGACGATTTTTTCAGGCTTTTTGACCGATTAGACAAATAAAAAACAATTTGTGTGGCTGGTAGCCAATTACGGGAGTAAAAATGCTTTTTTGTTGCAACGCGTCATGGCAAATTTGTTAACCAGATAACATTATCAATATTTTCATTCCTATCTTCCTAATCGGAGGCTTGCAACCTTTCAGCAATAAGTTAACCCTATTAGAAAAACAAAAAGGAATGAGATTTTATGAACATCATTTTCTTTCACTCTTCTGCTCCTCATTTTAATTGCGATAAATGGTTTCAGGGCATACAAGCTAGGCTACCTGAGGCTAACATCCGGCAATGGGTGAGGGGTGATAATGCTCCTGCTGATTATGCTTTAGTTTGGTTGCCTCCCCATGAAATGTTATCTAGCCGCCAGGATATCAAAGGGATATTTTCGCTTGGAGCTGGAGTGGATGCCATCCTTCAAAAAGAGCTAGAAAACCCGGGAACATTACCTAAAGGGATCCCGCTAATACGTCTTGAAGATACAGGTATGGCACAGCAAATGCAGGAATATGCGGTTTCCTCAGTGTTATATTATTTCCGTCGCATGGATGAATATAAACAATATCAAGCACAGCGTCTCTGGAATCCCATGCCTGCCTATAATCGAAAAGAGTTTGTTATTGGCGTCTTGGGGGCAGGCATTTTGGGGCGTAGCGTTATTGAAAAATTGAAAGAATTTGGTTTCAACGTTCGTTGCTGGAGCCGAACGCCAAAACAAATTGATCATGTCGAGAATTTCTATGGGAAAGCACAGCTAGATGACTTTCTTTCTGAATGTAAGGTATTGATTAATATCCTGCCGGATACGCCAGAAACTCGTGGTCTCTTAAATCTTTCATTATTCAGGCAGTTAAAATCTGGCTCATATGTGATCAATATTGCACGAGGTGCCCAATTGGTAGAGCAAGATCTGCTGACAGCCATTGATAAAGGTTATGTGGCTGGTGCGACCCTTGATGTATTTGTTGACGAACCACTATCAAAATTTCACCCTTTCTGGACTCACCCACGCATTAATATCACTCCACATATCGCGGCTAAGACTATTCCTGATGAAGCTATGGATATGATTTGTGACAATATCAGACGAATGGAAAAAGGCGAATCACCCATTGGTCTCGTTGATATGCGCCGTGGTTATTAACAAGTCGCTTTACAGCAAGGCAGACGATTAGGGACAATAACAGATATCTATTATTTAGGTAAGTTATTGGGAGGTAAATTAAACCATGAACGAATTTTCTATTGTCTGCCGCATATTGGGAACATTGTTTAACCGGGCACCACAAGATCCTGTTTTGCAACCTATAATCACCCTGATTGCTGAGGGAAAATTGAAACCATTGTGGCCTTTGGAACAGGATGAGTTATTGGATAGGTTACAGAAAAACAGTGAGTTATCGGTAATTGAAGTCGATTATCATGCCTTGTTTACCGGAGCGTCTGCGGGCGTTGCAGTCTGCCGTTCTGATTATACTGATCAGGATGAAAGTGAAGTACGCCAGTTTTTGGTGGAACGAGGCATGCCTTTGTCTGATACTCCTGCCGATCAATTTGGCTCCTTATTGTTGGCTGCATCATGGCTGGAAGATCAGGCCGCAGAGGATGAAGTCCAGGCCCAGATTAAGTTGTTTGATGAATATTTGTTGCCTTGGTGTGGGCAATTTCTTGGTAAAGTTGAAGCCCATGCGACCAGCGGTTTTTATCGAACACTGGCGATGATGACCCGAGAGGCATTGCAAGCGTTACGTGAAGAGCTGGAAGTAGAGTGATCACTCACACAGATAAGTCAATCTAGCGACAATAAGTAAGGACGGGTTGTTAAATGACCCGCCTTTACTATTTTATCGATAATGAAAATTATTTATCACCCAAATCAATAACCAATTTACCGGGTTGAATTTTCAAGCCCTTGGCTAATTTTAAAGCAGCGGCTTCAGACTTGCTTTTTTCTGGATTTAAGACATAAACCGGATGAGCATCAAAAAACTCACTTAAAGACACATTCAAATAAGGGAGTAACATTTTAATTGGCGTGGCGACTTTTTCTGGTGTGGTTTGGTAATCTACGATTTCCAATTCCTTAATGAAAATAGCGCCTTTTTTCGCATCGAATAGCGGTTTAGCCCTGATAGTCAGTTTCATATCAGCATGAACCGTTCCCAGCAAGGTCACTAATTGAACTTTTGCCAGAGTTGATAATTCAATTTTTTCTGGATCCTGGCGGCCGATTTGACTGGTCAATTCTCCCAGTGTGATATTGGCTTTGGTCGCTGCGGGCAGGCTAATTTGCTTTTGATAATGAACTCTTTTTAATAAATAATCATTCAGCAAACCTTCGTTAATACTGACTTCCTTGAATTGATCACAGCCACTGATTAATCCTGCCAATACCAATACAGTCCCTAAGAAAAATAGTCTCATTGTTATCTCCTTTCGTTTTCAATGGGCAGATCTTACACTAATTATGACGTAATTAGCTCATCATATGATTAATGCTTGCCAATAATGATAGGTTCAATTTTCTTCTGGTTGAATTGAGGGGGGCAGGGCATAAGTGGTAACTAAGTCCACTAATTTTAAGTAGTAAGGTAGAGGGATATATATGATATTTTTTTATCGGCGGATGGTGATTAAAAATGCCGTAATCGCTAAATTACTTGATAAATTTTCCAAGGTAAATATCAGGAGAAAACATGTTTGGTTATCGTTCTGCATCTCCCAAGATTCGTTTTATTACGCATAGAATAGTTGTTCGTGTGGTGTATGAACGGGATACCTATAAATTGGCTGAATATTATGCAGAAAATAAAGATTTTCTTAAGCCATGGGAGCCAACAAGAGAGAGTAGTTTTTATCGACCTTCTGGATGGACAAATAGGCTGAATTATATTGCGGAATTACAGCGGCAGGGATCGGCATTTAATTTTTTGTTATTAGATCTTAATGAAAATGAAGTCATGGGGATTGCTAATTTCACTAATGTTGTACGGGGAGCGTTCCATTCCTGTTATCTGGGTTATTCTTTAGGCGAAAAATGGCAAGGTCAAGGGTTAATGTATGAAGCCTTGCAACCGACAATCCGTTATATGCAACGCCACCAAAAAATGCACCGGATTATGGCTAATTACATGCCACATAATCATCGCAGTGGAAATTTACTTAAGAGGTTAGGTTTTGAACGAGAAGGTTATGCCAGGAACTATTTAATGATTGACGGAGTTTGGCAGGATCATGTGTTGACATCACTGATTGATGATTCATGGGGATAAATTTGTTGAAAAAAGAGCAATGAATTCGGATATAGACAGTGGCCGTCTTGAGGGGTTTATTGCCAGGGCAGAGTCAATGGCATGCAGAAACGGTAAGGAATATCCCGCTGGACGCAGTTTGACCAGCGGCTGATAATTATCGTCAAGATTGCGCACGATACTGACCGGAGGGGATTTACCCACAATCAAAGTATAGAGTACGGCCCCCAACGCATAGAGATCTGTCCAGGGACCATGTTGGTTTTCTTCATTGGCAGTATATTGCTCAACGGGCGTAAAGCCGGAGCGGATGGTTATTTCTGTATCATCAGACAAGCGTGTTGTTGTTTGGCGGGTAGATCCTAAATCCAGCAATATGGGTGATTGATTCTCTTGGATCAAAATATTGTCCAAGGAAATATCACAATGTAAATAATTTCTTTGATGGAGCGTATCAAGGACATTTAACAAGGGAAACAGTATCTGACGCAGCCAATGTTCATTGATGAAATGTGGATGTTTTATCCTCAATTTATTTAATGTCATTCCCTTATAGAAGGAAGCTGCTATATATGCTGTGCAGTTTTGTTGCCAAAAGCGCAGAAAACGGGGAAGACAGGGGTGTTGGAAACAGGACATCAAATGGGCTTCACGGATAAAGTCTTGCAACCCAGCACAAAATCGTTCTTCTAATTTTTTTCCTCGTAAGTTGAGTTTCATATCTTGACGACGTATAGCAAAAGAGTGGGGCGTATATTCTTTGATAGCAATAGATTGCTTGAGATGGTGATCCCAAACACGATACACAATACTGCCGCCGCTTTTGCCAATGACTTCTTCGATTTCGAATTCATTGAGGCAGTATCCGATTGGAAGAGGGGGAGTAAAGCCAATGCTACCACCGATATGTGTCCTGTGAAAATTTTGCAAATGGATGGCCTCTTGGTTATTTCTGGACACCTGCTGATAATGACATCTCAAATAACTTCATCATTCAATGGATAGTAAGGAATGACTAGTCGTATATTGAGTTAAGCATAATGTTTATTATTTGTGATCTGTGGATGTGACTCTGTTTATGGAATATATATCTGATAGGATATGAACGAGGATTTTGTGTTCACCTTTCCAGCCATTGAAATGAATGGAAATTATTAATATTCAACATTATTATCTTGATTTCTTTGGCCTAATCGCTTTACATCTTTTATGCTCATTCCATAAAAATCAATCTTAGAAGATACCATGAATTTACTGAAATCACTGGCAGCGGTCAGCTCAATGACGATGTTCTCCCGCGTTCTGGGTTTTATTCGTGATGCCATCATTGCCCGTATATTTGGTGCGGGTATGGCAACAGATGCCTTTTTCGTTGCCTTCAAACTCCCTAACTTATTGCGTCGTATTTTTGCTGAAGGCGCTTTTTCACAAGCGTTTGTTCCGATACTTGCTGAGTATAAAAATCAGCAGGGGGATGAGGCAACACGCACCTTTATTGCCTATGTATCAGGGATGTTGACGCTGATTTTGGCGATAGTTACGGTGATTGGGGTGATTGCCGCGCCTTGGGTCATCTATGTCACGGCACCGGGTTTTACCGATACACCGGATAAATTCACTTTAACCCGTGATCTACTCAGAATTACCTTCCCTTACATTTTTTTGATATCTCTGGCTTCCTTAGCGGGAGCGGTTCTCAATACGTGGAATCGCTTTTCTGTGCCTGCCTTTGCACCAACATTGCTTAATGTCAGCATGATTATTTTTTCGCTGTTTGTGGCACCTTACTGCAATCCACCTGTGATGGCATTAGGTTGGGCAGTGATCGCTGGTGGTATTTTGCAATTGGCTTATCAGCTTCCGCACCTGAAAAAAATAGGTATGCTGGTATTACCACGAATTTCCTTTCGTGACAGCAGAGTATGGCGTGTTATTCGTCAGATGGGACCGGCTATTTTGGGGGTTTCAGTCAGTCAAATTTCACTGATCATCAATACCATTTTTGCTTCATTTCTGGTTTCTGGCTCGGTTTCGTGGATGTATTACGCCGATCGTTTAATGGAATTGCCTTCGGGAGTATTGGGCGTGGCGTTAGGGACAATCCTTTTGCCTTCACTGGCAAAAAGTTTTTCCAATGGGGATCATCAGGAATATAGAAGGCTAATGGATTGGGGGTTGCGCCTTTGCTTTTTGTTGGCTTTACCTTGCGCGGTGGCGTTGGGCATTTTAGCAGAGCCATTAACCGTGTCACTCTTCCAGTACGGCAATTTTTCTGCCTTTGATGCAGAAATGACACAACGCGCATTAATTGCGTACTGCTTTGGCCTGATGGGATTGATTGTGGTTAAAGTCCTCGCTCCTGGTTTTTACTCTCGTCAGGATATTAAAACCCCAGTCAAGATTGCGATTGCAACCCTGATTTTGACTCAGTTAATGAATCTGGCTTTTATTGGTTCATTAAAACATGCGGGGTTGGCGCTTTCTATTGGTTTGGCTGCTTGCTTCAATGCCAGTATGCTTTATTGGCAATTGCGCAAGCGTGAGATTTTTAAACCGCTGGCAGGATGGGGCATTTTCCTGTTGAAACTGGTGGTGGCCATTGCGGTCATGGTCGGGGTATTGTTGACGATATTGTGGTTTATGCCTGCCTGGGATGAGGGCAATATGGCATTGCGCCTGTTACGGTTGATGGGGGTCGTGGTTGCCGGTGCGGGGAGTTATTTTGCCACATTGGCTGTCATGGGGTTTCGATTGAAGGATTTTGCTCAACGCGGATTGCAGTAACTGATTAATTAATTGCGTTTGTATTAAGTGAACTGAAACTGGCATGATTTTTCCATGCCAGTTTCAGACAAGGTGATTACATCCGTTCTACCGTCTCAATACCCAGGGTATCCAGACCTAGCTTCAACGTTTTTGCCGTCAGCAGGGCTAATTTCAGGCGGCTCTGACGCACTTCTTCGCTATCCGCATTCAGGATTGGGCAATGTTCGTAGAAACCAGAGAACAGGCCAGCCAGATCATAGAGGTAAGCACACATTACGTGAGGCGTGCCTTCACGGGCAACGATTGTGATAGTTTCTTCAAATTGTAACAGACGCGTTGCCAGCGCTTGCTCACGTTCTTCGTTCAGAAGAATAGGGGAGGTCAGACTGTTTTCATCGATTTGTGCACGTTTGAAAATAGAATTTACGCGGGTATAGGCATATTGCATATAAGGTGCGGTATTACCTTCAAAGGCGAGCATGTTATCCCAGTCAAATACATAGTCGGTAGTCCGGTTTTTGGAGAGATCGGCATACTTCACCGCGCCAATACCTACGGCGTTGACAACTTTTTTCAGTTCGTCTTCCGACATATCTGGGTTTTTCTCACGGATCAGAGCGTCTGCACGTTCGATCGCTTCATCCAGCAAATCAGACAGTCTTACTGTACCACCTGCACGGGTTTTGAATGGTTTGCCATCTTTGCCCAACATCATGCCGAACATATGGTGTTCGAGCGACATGGATTCAGGAATGTAACCTGCCTTGCGTACGATTGTCCAGGCTTGCATCAGGTGTTGGTGTTGGCGTGAATCGATGTAGTAAAGAACCCGGTCAGCATGCAGGACTTCATGACGGTACTTGGTACAAGCGATATCCGTAGTGGTATAAAGATAGCCCCCATCTTTTTTCTGGATGATAACACCCATTGGTTCGCCTTCTTTGTTCTTATACTCATCAAAGTAAACCACGATAGCACCATCACTCTCAACGGCAAGCCCACGTTGTTTCAGGTCGGCAACAACGCCGGGCAGCATATCGTTATACAGGCTTTCACCCATAACATCGTTTTTTGTCAGCGTCACATTCAGGCGATCATAGGTTTCCTGATTCTGTGACATGGTGATATCAACCAGTTTGCGCCACATAGTCCGGCAATATTCATCTCCGCCTTGCAGTTTTACGACGTAGCTACGGGCGCGAACAGCAAATTCTTCATCTTCATCGTAAGTTTTCTTCGCTTCACGATAGAAGGCTTCCAAATCGGCTAATGCCATATCACTGGCATCTTCGTTCTGGACTTTTTCCAGATAGGCAATCAGCATCCCGAACTGAGTACCCCAGTCACCAACGTGATTGGCTCGAATGACTTTGTGCCCCAAAAACTCAAGGGTACGTGCTGCGGCATCGCCAATAATCGTGGAACGAATGTGCCCAATGTGCATTTGCTTTGCCACATTCGGCGCAGAATAGTCGATAACGATGGTTTGCGGCGCGACCGGCGTGATGCCCAGTTTTTCATCTTTCAGCGCTGTTTCAACATTGGCAGCGACCCACGTTTTATCCAGAAAGATATTGATAAAGCCAGGGCCTGCAATCTCAACTTTGCTGGCAATGCCTTGCAAGTCCAGCAAACTGACGACTTTTTCTGCTAATTGTCGGGGGGGCATGCCCGCTTTTTTCGCAGCCGCCATGACACCATTTGCCTGGTAGTCACCAAACTGAGCTTTTGCAGATTGACGGACGTGAGCTTCACTGTCGGCTGGAGCACCAGCAGCAATCAGCGCATGGCTGATTTTTTCTGAAAGAATGGCCTGAATATTCACCGGGTTACCTTAAATTACGCACAAAAGCCCCTGCATCTGGACTGTGCAAATACTCTCAAGCGTGTGGGTTAGACAAAATAACGGGTTTTATACCATATTCAGCATCCTGCATGCTACCATCAGCCGCCGCTTGCGGTATGACTTTTTGTTTTCCGTTCGCCTTTCAGGCGATAGTTTTTTGCTGGGGGAAAGATGACACACTTTTCAACAATTCCTGAATTACAGGATTTGGTGGCTGATTTATATCAGTTTGAACAAAAGCTAAAGCAGTTTGGTGAACATTTGGGCCTGGAACTTACACAGTATACAGCGGATCATATTTCCCTGCGTTGTAATGCTATTTCAATCGCTGATCGCTGGCGTCAAGGTTTTCTACAATGTGGTCAATTGTTGTCTGAAAGCAGGATCAATGGCCGGCCGATCTGCTTATTTGAGTTAGAACAGCCAATCACTTTACTTGGCTGGCAAATTGATTGTGTCGAATTACCTTATCCGGGTAAAAAGCTATATATTCACGAAGGTTGGGAACATGTCGAATTTGTCCTGCCTGTGCCACCAGAACAACTGATACCCGAAGCCTATAAATTACTGCCTGATCCGTTGCCCGTTGTTTTTCGTACAAAAGAGAGCCATCCGCACGGTGACAATGAAAGGTTACCAAATCCAACGTTAGCAGTGACAAAAGATGATGTCACAATCAAATTTCACCCTTTTTCTCTCAAAGAGATTATCAAAAATTAAACATGCTGTGTTCTTTTTGTGATCTTTATCGTAGTACTGCAACTCCGCGTAGCGATAAGCTCGTTTCAGTGAGCGATATTTGAACGAATCTGGATGAGGGATTAAGACACGCCAGGAAAAGAAGGCGCTGTTTGATACGGTACGGCATCAAGATGGGAATCAGCGGCCTTTGTCATGATTGCCAGTTCAGCACGAAGGCTTAAGGAAATCACATGACAGCACGCTACATCACGATTGATTGGGGATCGACCAATTTACGCGCCTGGCTATATCAGGGTGATGAATGTCAGGAAAGCAGGCAATCCGCAGCGGGGATCACCCGTCTCAATGGAAAATCCCCACAGGTGGTGTTAGCAGAAATCACTCAAAACTGGCGGGATGACCAAACGCCGATTGTCATGGCAGGGATGATCGGTAGCAACGTGGGTTGGAAAATTGCGCCATATTTGTCGGTTCCCATTCGGTTCTCTGCGATAGGTGAGCAATTAACCCCCGTTGCAGACAATGTCTGGATTATTCCGGGATTGTGTGTTTCACGTGAAGATAACCACAACGTGATGCGAGGCGAAGAGACTCAATTATTAGGCGCTCATCAGCTTTTTCCTGCTTCTCTTTATGTCATGCCCGGCACTCACTGTAAATGGGTATTAGCTGACGACCAACAAATCCATGATTTTCGTACTGTGATGACCGGCGAACTCCACCATTTACTTTTGCATCATTCACTGGTGGGAGCAGGGTTGCCAGAACAGGTTGCCTGTCCAGAAGCTTTTAATGCGGGGCTTAAACGGGGAATAGATTCTCCTGTGCATTTGCCATTTTTATTCGAAGTTCGCGCCTCGCATGTATTGGGTGCTCTGCCGCGCGAATATGTCAGTGAATTTTTATCCGGCCTGTTGATTGGTGCAGAAGTTGCGAGCATGAGTCACTATTTTGTGGATCAACAGGCTATCACACTTGTCGCCGGACTTTCGTTAGCGGCTCGTTATAAGCAGGCGTTCAGCGCTATCGGACGAAATATCTCTCTGGCAGACGGTGATACCGTTTTTCAGGTAGGTATAAGGAGTATCGCAAATGCTGTGGCAAACCCATCTTCCACTTATCGCTATTCTTCGCGGTATTAAACCGGACGAAACGCTTGAACACATCGCGGCGGTCATTGACGCTGGGTTCGACACCGTGGAGATCCCACTTAACTCTCCGCAGTGGGAACAGAGTATTCCGGCCATGGTGAAAGCGTTTGGCAGTAAGGCATTGATTGGAGCGGGAACTGTACTCAAACCAGAACAGGTAGATGTGTTGGCGGAAATGGGTTGCAAACTGATTGTCACGCCTAATATCCGCAGTGAAGTGATCCGCAGAGCGGTTGCTTATGGTATGACAGTATGTCCAGGTTGTGCGACGGCCACAGAGGCTTTTACCGCGCTGGAAGCGGGGGCGCAGTCATTAAAAATTTTTCCCTCATCGGCATTTGGTCCGGCTTATATCAAAGCGCTGAAAGCGGTTTTACCGCCAGAGGTGCCTGTTTTCGCCGTGGGTGGTGTAACGCCGGATAATCTGTCTCAATGGATTAACGCAGGTTGCATGGGCGCCGGTTTAGGCAGTGATCTTTATCGTGCCGGTCAATCGGTTGATCGTACTGCACGGCAGGCAACCCTATTTGTTAATGCGTATCGAGAGGCGGTGCAATGAAAATAATTAAACTCACGACTTATCGTTTGCCTCCACGCTGGTTGTTCCTAAAAATTAAAACAGATGAAGGTGTTGTCGGCTGGGGGGAACCGGTGATTGAAGGCCGTGCCCGCACAGTGGAAACGGCAGTGCACGAGCTAGGTGAATATTTGGTTGGACAAGATCCTGCCCGCATTAATGACTTATGGCAGGTGATGTATCGTGCAGGCTTTTACCGTGGTGGTCCCATTCTGATGAGTGCCCTGGCGGGAATCGATCAGGCTTTATGGGATATCAAAGGCAAAGTCTTGAATGCGCCCGTGTGGCAACTGATGGGGGGATTGGTGCGCGATAAGATCAAAGCTTATAGCTGGGTGGGCGGTGATCGCCCGTCGGAGGTGATTGACGGTATTAAAACCTTACGGAAGATCGGTTTTGATACATTCAAATTAAATGGTTGTGAAGAACTGAGCATCATTGATGATTTGCGAAAAATCGACACTGCCGTCAATACGGTAGCGCAGATCCGAGCAGTGTTCGGTAATGAAATTGAATTTGGGCTTGATTTCCACGGTCGTGTTAGCGCACCCATGGCGAAGGTATTAATTAAGGCGTTAGAGCCATATCATCCTTTATTTATTGAAGAACCGGTGCTGGCGGAACAGGCAGAATATTATCCCCGTCTGGCAGCGCAAACCCATATTCCAATTGCGGCAGGTGAGCGTATGTTTTCCCGTTTTGAATTTAAACGTGTACTGGAAACGGGCGGTCTGGCAATTCTTCAGCCAGATGTATCGCATGCGGGAGGCATTACCGAATGCTACAAAATTGCGGGCATGGCTGAAGCTTATGATGTCGCACTGGCACCACATTGCCCACTAGGGCCGATTGCGCTGGCCGCTTGTTTGCACATCGATTTCATATCACGTAATGCGGTATTTCAGGAGCAGAGTATGGGCATTCATTACAATAAAGGAGCGGAATTACTTGATTTTGTGAAAAATAAAGAAGATTTCAGTATGGAAGGGGGGTTCTTTAAACCCTTAATGAAACCGGGTCTTGGTGTTGAAATTGATGAAGCACAGGTCATTGAGCGCAGCAAAAATGTACCAGACTGGCGAAATCCAATGTGGCGATATAAAGATGGCTCCGTTGCTGAATGGTAATTTTGTCTGTTATTAAATAAATAATTAAATCAATGTGTTCTTTTACACACTCTGTTAACTATAGGGCAGGGTGAACGGTTTCACTGTGCCCAAAATCTGGAGACAGATTGAGATGAATATTTCAGTAACAACTGCGAAAATTGGGCGTCGGCGCTATCTGACGTTGATAATGATCTTTATTACGGTCGTTATTTGTTATGTTGATCGGGCCAACCTTGCTGTTGCGTCAGCAAATATCCAGAAAGAGTTTGCTATCACGAAAACGGAAATGGGTTATCTCTTTTCTGCTTTCTCCTGGTTTTATACCTTATGTCAAATTCCCGGGGGGTGGTTCCTTGATCGCGTTGGCTCACGCGTGACCTATTTTATTGCCATTTTGGGCTGGTCAGTGGCGACGCTATTACAGGGCTTTGCAATCGGGCTGATGTCACTCATTGGATTACGTTCCATTATTGGTATTTTTGAAGCACCGACATTTCCCACCAATAACCGTATGGTAACAAGCTGGTTCCCTGAACATGAACGTGCCTCTGCCGTTGGTTTTTACACATCGGGGCAGTTTGTCGGGCTTGCTTTTCTGACGCCATTTCTAATATGGATCCAGGAATTAATTAGCTGGCACTGGGTTTTTTTCCTGACCGGGGGTATCGGAATTATTTGGTCATTAATCTGGATTAACGTTTATCGGCAGCCACGGTTAACAAAAAACATGCGTCATGCGGAGCTTGAATATATTCGCATGGGCGGAGGATTAGTCGATGATGACTCGCCAGCTAAGAAAATGGCACGCCAGTCTCTGACTATCGCTGACTGGAAGCTGGTATTCCACTATAAGCTGGTGGGTGTCTATCTGGGGCAATTTGCCGTCGCTTCAACGTTGTGGTTCTTTTTGACCTGGTTCCCGAGTTATTTGACTCAGGAGAAGGGGATTACTGCTCTAAAAGTCGGTTTCATGACTACCGTTCCGTTTCTGGCTGCATTTCTCGGTGTACTGCTCTCTGGCTGGTTGGCAGATAAAATGGTACGTAAAGGTTTTTCTTTGGGGGCGGCGCGTAAGACCCCGATTATTTGTGGTTTGATAATTTCCGCCTGTATTATGGGCGCCAATTACACTAACAACCCGATATGGATCATGGTGCTAATGGCACTGGCTTTCTTTGGTAACGGCTTTGCCTCCATTACCTGGTCACTGGTTTCTTCACTGGCACCGATGCATTTGATTGGTTTGACCGGCGGTATCTTTAATTTTGTCGGCGGGTTGGGGGGGATCTCTGTACCACTTGTGATTGGCTATTTGGCGCAGAGTTACGGTTTTTCTCCAGCACTGGTTTACATTTCTGTCGTCACATTGATTGGTGCACTCTCCTATATCTTTCTTGTGGGCGATGTGAAACGTGTCGGCTAATTGGGCGTTTATATCCGAGGGGCTTTGAATGATAAAGCTGGAAATTTGTTGTTATAGCGTAAACTGTGCTCTGGTTGCACAAAAGGCAGGCGCTGATCGCATTGAATTGTGTGCAAGCCCGTCGGAAGGTGGGGTAACACCCAGCATCGGAGCATTGCAGCACGCACGACAGAGTTTATCCATTGCAGTACATCCTATTGTACGGCCAAGAGGAGGAGATTTCTGTTACAGCAACATTGATTTTGAAGTGATGAAAAATGATGTTGCTCGTATCCGTGATATGGGATTTCCTGGCGTCGTTTTCGGCGTGCTAAACGAAGAAGGGCATATCGACAGGCTGCGTATGCGGCAATTGATGTCATTGTCAGGAAATATGGCAATCACTTTTCATCGCGCCTTTGATATGTGTTTTAATCCACATGTTGCGTTGGAACAACTGACAGAGCTTGGTGTGCAGCGTATTTTAACTTCGGGTCAGCAACAAAGTGCTGAGTTGGGATTACCTTTATTAAACGAGTTGTTACAGGCTAGCCAGGGACCGATTATTATGCCCGGGGCGGGAGTCAGAATGAGTAATATCAGTAAATTCCTGGAAATTGGCATAACAGAAGTCCACAGTTCAGCAGGTAAGATCGTGCCTTCTGCCATGAAATACCGGAAAGCCGGCGTAAAAATGAGTTCTGATGACAGTGATGTAGATGAATATGCTTATCACTGTGTTGATGGACAGTTAGTTGAATCGATGAAGGGCGTGATGAGTTTGGTTCAACGTAAAAAATAGCACACGCTTTATTTCATATAAACCCCCAGTGACATTGTCAAAGATGTCACTGGGGTAATCAGCCAGCAAAGTAATAATTTAAAATATAAAGTAAAAGATTATGGCTTGCGGGCAATAAGTACTGCCCGCAGTGGTGCGGGGTAGCCTTCTGTCGTTTTGCTCTGGTCAGTTGGATCAAGAAAATCGATCAGCGATTCAGTCTTCATCCATTCTGTCTGGCGCTGTTCATCCAAAGTCGTCATTGCATGATTAACAATTCGAACATCAATAAAACCACATTTTTCCAGCCAGACTTTCAGCATTTTGGCAGACGGAATAAAGTAGACATTCCGCATTTGAGCATAACGCTCACCCGGAATGAGGCATTGATGTTCGTCCCCCTCAATCACCAGGCTTTCCAAAACTAATTCCCCGCCGGAAACTAACTGGTTTTTCAGTTGCCATAAATGGTCGAAGGGGGAGCGGCGATGGTAAAGCACGCCCATTGAAAACACCGTATCAAAGGCTTTTAGTTCGGGTAATTGTTCAACGCCCAAGGGCAGAAGATGGGCACGCTGATCGTTACCCAGTAACTTTCTGGTGGCTTCAAATTGGCAAAGGAAAAGCTGGGTTGGGTCAATACCGACAACTAAATGGGCACCTTCACCCACCATGCGCCACATGTGGTAACCACTGCCACAGCCGACATCAAGGACGGTTCTGCCTGCTAAAGAAGAAATATGGGGAAGGACGCGATCCCATTTCCAGTCAGAACGCCATTCGGTATCAATCTCCACACCATACAGTGAAAAAGGTCCTTTACGCCATGGCATCAATAGCTTCAGGATATTTTGAATACGGGCTTTTTCACCGTTTGGTAGCTCGGGTTCATGGTTCGCAATGACACCATTTTTCAGATCAAGTTGGGTGGGGTTAATTTCAGGCAGGTTCTCCAGAATTTTTACCCATGAACTGAACTGACCATGCAATGAGGCTTGTTGCCAATGGCTTAATTGTGCAGGCAGGCATTCCAACCAGTGACTTAAGTGGTTTTTGGCGATCAATTGATAAAAGTTACCGAAATCAATCATTGTTCAGCTCCTTTTATTGCTAATAATGAGCCAAAGTTAAAACATTGGAACCAGACTTCCACATGCTGGAATCCTGCTTGTTTGAGGCGTGACTTGTGAGTTTCAACAGGATCTGTCCGCATGACATTTTCCAGCATACTGCGTTTTTGGCTGATCTCCAGTTCGCTGTAACCATTGGCTCGCTTGAAATCATAGTGCATGTTGAATAGCAACTCGCCAATCTGCTCATCTTCAAAATTGAATTTTTCAGATAGCACCAAAACGCCTCCGGGTTTTAGACCGGCATAGATTTTATCCAGCATTTTCTGGCGATCATCAGGGTGCAGGAACTGTAATGTGAAATTCAAAACGACCATTGATGCATTTTGAATGTCGGTATCAAGAATATCCTGTTCGATGATTTCAACGGGGATATTGGCTTTGAAAGAGTCAATATGGCGGCGGCAGCGTTCGATCATTGCCGGTGAGTTATCGACGGCAATAATACGGCAGCCCTTTGTATGGGGATGGACACTATTATCTTCGGAACGAATATCTTCGGAACTAATAGCACGACGGATTGACAGCGTGGCTGCACCAAGGGAGCAACCGAGATCGTAAATTTGACTATTTGGTGTTACAAAACGTTCTGCCAGCATACCTATCATGGAAATGATGTTGGAATAACCGGGAATTGAACGTTTCACCATATCAGGAAAGACTTCGGCAACGCGTTCATCGAAACTCCAGTTACCTAAATTGGCAATTGGGGCAGAGAACAGGCTGTCCCGTTGATTATGAGATTCTTGATTTGACATAACAGCATTGATTTTGGAAACAATAAGAAGCGGTTATTCTAACAGAATGCAGGAAAAGGCAGAAAGGGGGATAATCAATAGATAGACCCTCAGGCGGTAGCACACCGCCCTGGGTATCACTCTAATCACCTATGCTTTGCCATTGAGCAAAAACGCAAAATATGCAGCAAACTATTTATACAGGGAATAGATTATGTATAGAGAGAAAAGATCTGCTCCCACGGTAAATAGTAGATGTTGTTAAGAATCATTATGATCATTGAGATATAGGTTGCTGCCATGCCCATACGTCGCCAGCGTATTTCTCGATGACGTAAGCCAAAGTAGTGTAGTATTCTGCCTGATAGTAATACCAATCCACAAATATGCAGCATCCAAACGGGGGCACCATTCATCTCCATCACAATCAATAACAACATTGAAATTGGAATGTATTCAACTGCATTACCATGAACCCGGATGGCTGTTTGTAATTCATAAAAACCGCCATCGCCATAAGCGACCCGATATTGGGTTCTTAATTTGACGACATCCAGAGACAGCTTAATTAACAGTAGTGCGCCCAGTACGATATAAAGCGAGCTAACCATTTTTTAACTCCAATTGCCTAACCAAAAAACGGCCAAATGATGATAAACCGCAAAAAGAAAACTGTCGCTATAAATCATAGTATTTAATAATAAATTCTATGAATGTTAACGGATAGCAAAAAATTGTCTTGTCAAGAACGGCGTTATGGCCTTATCTCCGGTCAGAATTTCCAGTATAATGGCGACCTTTTTTTGTAATTCTTTCTGAAAAACAATGCCAAAATTTCCGCAGCAGAAAGCATAACGAGCTGAGTAAAAGGATATTGTATGCGTACTAATTATTGTGGGCAGTTGAACCTGACCCATGAAGGCCAGAAAGTGACTCTTTGTGGATGGGTAAATCGTCGCCGTGATTTAGGTGGTTTGATCTTTATTGATATGCGAGATCGCGAGGGTATCGTTCAGGTATTTTTTGACCCAGACCAGAAAGAGGTCTTTGCTCAGGCTTCTGAACTGCGTAATGAATTTTGTATTCAAATTATGGGGATTGCGCGCGCGCGCCCTGATAACCAAATCAATAAAGAGATGGCAACCGGCGAAATTGAAGTGTTCGCAGAAAGCCTGATGGTTTTCAACCGCTCGGAGCCATTGCCTCTGGACAGCAACCAGAATAACAGTGAAGAGCAGCGCCTGAAATTCCGCTATCTTGATCTGCGTCGCACTGAGATGTCGCAGCGTCTGAAAACCCGTGCAAAGATCACCAGTTTTGTGCGTCGTTTTATGGATACTGCGGGTTTCATTGATGTTGAAACACCAATGCTGACGAAGGCAACACCAGAAGGTGCGCGTGACTATTTAGTGCCAAGTCGCGTACATAAAGGTGAATTTTATGCACTGCCGCAGTCTCCGCAGCTTTTCAAACAGTTGTTGATGATGTCTGGCTTAGACCGTTATTACCAGATTGTGAAGTGCTTCCGCGATGAAGACCTGCGTGCCGATCGTCAACCTGAGTTTACCCAGATCGACGTTGAAACCTCGTTTATGACCGCTGAACAAGTTCGCGAAATCATGGAAAAAATGATCCGTGAACTGTGGCTGGATGTGAAAGATGTCGATTTGGGCTGCTTCCCAATGATGACATTTGAAGAAGCTATGCGCCGTTTTGGTTCAGATAAACCAGACTTGCGTAACCCTCTGGAATTGGTGGATATCGCCGATCTGGTTAAAGACGTGGAATTCTCTGTTTTTGCCGAACCGGCAAATAATCCAAAAGGTCGTGTTGCGGCTATTCGCGTGCCCGGTGGGGCAGAGCTAAGTCGCAAGCAAATTGATGAGTACGGTAAATTTGTTGGCATTTATGGCGCGAAGGGTTTGGCATGGATGAAAGTAAATAACTGTGCTGCTGGCCTGGAAGGCGTGCAAAGCCCGATAGCTAAGTTCCTGTCTGCGGAAGTGGTTGAAGCCCTGCTGTCCCGTACCAATGCGCAAGATGGTGATATCCTGTTCTTTGGCGCTGACCGGAAAAATGTTGTTACTGATGCGATGGGAGCACTGCGCCTGAAATTGGGCCGCGACTTGAACATCACCGATCTGGCAAGCTGGAAACCGCTTTGGGTTATTGATTTCCCTATGTTCGAAGACAACGGAGCTGGCGGCTTGACGGCAATGCATCATCCATTTACTTCTCCGCGTGATATGTCGACGGCTGAATTGGAAAGTAACCCAGAATCCGCTATCGCTAACGCTTACGACATGGTGATCAATGGCTATGAAGTGGGGGGAGGTTCTGTCCGTATCCATCGCAATGAAATGCAGCAGGTGGTATTCCACATTCTGGGAATCAATGAGCAGGAACAGCAGGAAAAATTTGGTTTCTTGCTGAATGCCCTGAAATACGGCACACCGCCACATGCCGGTTTGGCTTTCGGTTTGGATCGCCTCGTCATGTTGTTGACTGATACCGATAATATTCGTGATGTGATCGCTTTCCCGAAAACAACGGCTGCGGCATGTTTGATGACGGATGCACCAAGCCCAGCGAGCTCAGCAGCGTTGGAAGAACTGGCTATTTCAGTCGTTAAAAAAGAGAACGAATAATGGCTTATAAGCGCCCTGAATCTGTACTGGTTATGATTTACGCCGTTGACAGCAAAAGGGTGCTGATGCTACAGCGCCGGGACGATCCTGAATTTTGGCAATCTGTGACAGGTAGCCTTGAAGAGGACGAAAAACCGCCGGAGGCGGCGTTACGTGAAGTACAGGAAGAGACAGGCATTGATATTATCAATGAAAATCTTGAACTGAAAGATTGTCAACGCTGTCTTTATTATGAGATTTTCTCGCACCTACGGCATCGATATGCTCCGGGGATAACGCGCAATAAAGAACATTGGTTCTCTCTGGCGTTATCTGAGGAGCGAGAAATTTTGCTGACCGAACATCTGGCTTATCAATGGCTGGCTGCGGAAGAAGCGGCCAGATTGACGAAGTCGTGGAGCAATCGGCAAGCAATTGAAGAATTTGTCATTTAGTCTACAAGATGTTTTATCGGAGATATTTGCATGGCAGGTCATAGTAAATGGGCCAATACGAAACACCGCAAAGCTGCACAGGATGCAAAACGCGGTAAGATTTTCACGAAAATTATCCGTGAATTAGTCACGGCTGCGCGATTGGGCGGTGGTGATCCAGATTCCAACCCACGTCTGCGAGCTGCCGTCGATAAAGCGCTGTCCAACAATATGACTCGTGATACGTTGAATCGTGCAATTGCCCGTGGTGTTGGCAGCGACGAATCGGACAACATGGAAACCATCATTTATGAAGGCTACGGCCCTGGTGGTACGGCAGTGATGGTTGAATGCCTGAGTGATAACCGTAACCGCACGGTTTCCGAAGTTCGTCATGCGTTCACCAAAACAGGTGGTAACTTAGGAACTGACGGTTCTGTTGCTTATCTGTTCACCAAGAAAGGGGTTATTTCCTACGCACCAGGCCTGGACGAAGATGCGGTGATGGAAGCAGCATTGGAAGCGGGTGCTGACGATGTTGAAACTTATGATGATGGTGCGATTGACGTCTATACTACTCCAGAGTCTTTTGGCGAAGTTAAAGATGCACTGGATGCAGCAGGCTTCAAGGCAGATTCTGCGGAAGTTTCTATGATCCCATCGACGAAAGCGGAACTGGATGCAGAAACTGCGCCTAAATTACTGCGTCTGATCGATATGCTTGAAGATTCTGACGATGTGCAGGAAGTTTATCATAATGGTGAAATCTCTGATGAAGTTGCAGCACTGTTGTAATTAGCATTAGGATTCACAGCGTAGAGAAAGTGTTCCTCGAATCAGGGCACTTTCTCTAACGTTTTTATCCCATATCACAGGCAAACCGATTTAAGCGAATAATTCGATATGGCGATTATTCTTGGTATTGACCCTGGCTCCAGAGTCACGGGATATGGCGTTATTCGCCAGCAGGGACGACAACTTATCTATCTCGGTAGCGGTTGTATTCGAACAAAAGTAGATGACTTACCCGGTCGTTTGCAGAAGATTTACGCCGGAATTACTGAAATTATCACTCAATTCCAGCCCACAGTTTTTGCCATAGAGCAAGTTTTCATGGCAAAAAATGCAGACTCTGCCTTGAAATTAGGGCAGGCGCGAGGTGTAGCAATTGTTGCGGCTTCTAACCAATCCATACCGGTATTTGAATATGCCGCCCGTCAGGTTAAACAGACTGTAGTCGGTACGGGAGCGGCTGAAAAAAGCCAGATACAGCACATGGTTCGTTCGATGTTGAAACTGTCTGCTAATCCGCAGGCCGATGCTGCCGATGCGTTGGCTATTGCGATTACACATTGTCATCTCAGTCAAAATTTACTTCGGGTAGGTAATGCGCGGTTAAATTTAACGCGAGGCCGTCTGAAATAGATAGTGCTGGATATACATCCAGTTTTTTTTGTGCTATAAGCTAGCGGAACGATTTATTTTATTTTCAGGGGGTAAGCAGTGATAGGGCGTTTGAGAGGAACCGTGTTGGAAAAACAGCCACCGCTGGTTTTGTTGGAAACTCATGGTGTCGGTTATGAAGTTCATATGCCAATGACCTGTTTTTATGAACTGCCTGAAATTGGTCAGGAAACTATCTTATTTACACAATTTATTGTGCGTGAAGATGCCCAGCTATTATACGGTTTTAATGATAAACAAGAGCGTGCACTGTTCCGTGAACTGATTAAGGCCAATGGCGTTGGGCCTAAATTAGCGCTGGCGATCCTGTCGGGTATGTCTGCCCAGCAATTCGTTACGGCTATAGAGCAAGAAGCGATTGCTTCACTGGTTAAGTTGCCGGGTGTTGGCAAAAAAACGGCTGAAAGGCTGGTCGTAGAGATGAAAGATCGCTTTAAGGGGCTTAATGGCGATCTATTTAACCAAAGTAGTGATGTTAATTTGCCTGCTGTCAGCAAACAAGCGAATTCCGCTGCCGATATTGAAGCAGAAGCCGCAGCGGCACTGGTTTCTCTGGGATATAAACCACAGGAAGCCAGCCGGATGGTAAACAAAGTTGCTAAACCGGGTGCAGATTGTGAAACCCTTATTCGAGAAGCGCTTCGAGCGGCTCTGTAATCACAGGAGTTAAGTGATGATTGAAGCTGACCGTCTGGTTTCAGCAGAAGTTCTGCAAGATGATGAAGCCATTGATCGTGCCATTCGGCCGAAGTTTCTGTCTGAATATGTTGGGCAGCCCCATGTTTGTGAGCAGATGGAAATTTTTATTCAGGCGGCACGTCAGCGGGGTGATGCACTGGATCACTTATTGATTTTTGGTCCCCCTGGATTAGGTAAGACCACGCTGGCAAATATTGTTGCCAATGAAATGGGGGTTAATCTTCGTACCACATCTGGGCCGGTATTGGAAAAGGCAGGAGATCTTGCCGCTATGCTCACTAATCTGGAACCGCATGATGTCCTGTTTATTGATGAAATCCACCGTTTATCGCCGGTTGTGGAAGAGATCCTTTATCCGGCAATGGAAGATTATCAACTGGATATCATGATTGGTGAAGGGCCAGCCGCCCGCTCTATCAAGATTGATCTCCCCCCATTTACTTTGATTGGTGCGACCACTCGTGCAGGTTCTTTAACTTCGCCGTTGCGTGATCGATTCGGTATCGTACAGCGCCTTGAATTTTACAATGTTGATGATTTGCAAAGCATTGTCTCCCGTAGTGCACGCTATATGGGATTAGACATTTCAGATGAGGGAGCAAGGCAAATAGCGATGCGTTCCCGTGGCACTCCCCGTATTACCAATCGATTATTGCGTCGTGTCCGTGATTTTGCGCAAGTAAAAGGTGATGGCACAGTTGATAATAATATTGCCTCCCAGGCTCTGGATATGCTGAATGTGGATTCAGCCGGATTTGATTACCTTGATCGTAAGTTGCTGATTGCCATTATTGATAAATTTATGGGCGGTCCCGTTGGCTTGGATAACTTGGCAGCGGCGATTGGTGAAGAACGAGAAACTATCGAAGATGTGCTGGAACCTTTCCTGATCCAACAAGGATTTATTCAACGAACGCCACGCGGGCGTATTGCAACCCATCATGCTTATCGGCATTTTGGATTGAGCAAGGAAGGCGAATAAAGGGTTATAACTTACCTAAATTATAACCCTTGTCACTTGTATGCATTACCGCTAAAAAGCAGCAAATTGAAAGACAGAGGGAATAAATATCAGCTTCTTGCCTTGATCGTTAAACTCAATGCAAATAACACTGCCGAACAAAGTACCACGGAAGGTCCTGCGGGTGTGTTATAAAACGCCGATAACGTTAATCCTCCCGTAACAGAAAGCATACCGACAATAATTGCCAAAGCGGCCATTTGCTCAGGCGTGTGGGAGAAACGACGGGAGGTAGCGGCAGGGATAATCAGCAGGGAGGTGATAATTAACGCCCCGACGAATTTCATTGCCAGCCCAATAGTTAATGCTGTCACTAACATCAGCAGGACACGTAGACGTTGAATTTTCATTCCATCAACAAAAGCCAGATCCTGGCTGACTGTCATTGATAGCAGGGCGCGCCATTGCCATGTCAGTAATCCGGTAACAATCACAACACCGGCCGCAATCAACCAGAGATCTTCATAAGTTACGGACAATAAATCGCCGAATAAATAAGCCATTAGATCGACTCTGACATTGGTCATAAAACTAACGACGACTAAGCCCAACGACAAGGCACTGTGAGCCAGAATGCCTAATAATGTATCAACTGCCAATTGCGGGCGTTTTTCCAGCCAAACTAAAATAGTAGCCAGGATAAGTGTAACCGCAATAACCGCATAAAAGGGATTCACGTTCAGTAAGAAACCGAATGCAACACCGAGCAGTGATGCGTGTGCCAGTGTATCGCCAAAATAGGACATTCTGCGCCAGACGACAAAAGAACCAAGAGGCCCTGCGGCAATTGCCAGAAAAATACCGGCGAGCCAGCCGGGAAGCAATAATTCAATCATCGATGTGATTCCCCAACCTTTTTCAAAATAATTTTCCCTCTAAGATCATGATGATGATTGTGGTGATGGCGGTAAACTGCCAGTTGCTCTGCGCCATGATATCCAAACATTGCAATAAACTCTGGGTGCATTGACACCACTTCCGGTGTGCCAGAACAACAAATGTGTTGATTAAGGCATAAAACTTCGTCTGTTTTCGCCATCACTAAGTGCAGGTCATGGGATACCATAAGCACCGCGCAATTAAGTTCTGTTCTGATTTGATTGATCAGATCGTAAAGTGCCAGTTGTCCATTGACATCGACACCTTGTGTTGGTTCGTCAAGAACCAAAATCTGAGGTTGATTAAGTAAGGCTCTGGCAAGTAGCACCCGCTGAGTTTCGCCACCAGATAGCTTTTGCATTGGTTGCTCCAGTAAATGAGCAGCCTTGACCCGATTTAATACCGGTAAGATATCCGCTTGTTTCACGTTGGGTCTCAGCATCATAAAACGCTTAACGGTCAAGGGCAGAGTGGGATCAAGGTTTAGTTTTTGCGGAACATAACCAATTCTCAACGTAGGGTTTTGTTCGATAGTGCCCGAAGTGGGTTGGATTAATCCAAGAACGACGCGAACCAGAGTTGATTTTCCCGCACCGTTTGGGCCGATCAGGGTCAGAATTTTCCCTTGTTTGAGATTGAATGAGATATTGTTTAATACCTTGCGGTTACCAAATTCAACCGTAATGTTTTTTAGGGTGATCATAGTTGACGAGTTAAAAGTATCTTGCAGAATCATTGAAATGTTATAATATAACATAATTCAATTTTCTGCATGGAATATTCATATTATGTTACACAATTCACAGAAATACGCGCATAAACTTTTTCATAAAATCGCATTAGCTGCTGTGTTAGTGGCAGGAGTGAATGGCTCTGTGCAGGCAGATGTTGTCACATCCATTCGTCCATTGGGCTTTATTGCTGCTGCCATTGCTGATGGTGTAACAAATACTCAGGTACTTCTGCCCGATGGTGCTTCTCCACATGATTATGCGTTACGGCCTCTGGATGTACGGAAAATTAATCAAGCCGATTTGGTGGTTTGGATTGGCCCAGATATGGAAACCTTTTTGGCGAAACCGATAGCTAAAATTGAGCAGAATAAACAACTAGCACTGGCTGAATTATCTACCATTAAGCCATTTTTATTGAAAAATAGTGAAGATGGGAATGATTCCGAGACTGAATCATATCAGCATGAACATGAGGAAGATCACGAACATCATCACGGTGAATATAATATGCATCTTTGGCTTTCTCCAGAGATTGCGGGAAAAGCCGCTCAAGCAATATATGATCAGCTTATTGAGCAATATCCTCAACAAAAACAGCAATTAGAAGTAAACCTACGTAAATTCAATGGACAGCTTGCACAAACTGATAAGAATATTACTCATGTTTTAAAGCCCATACAAAATCAGGGTTATTTTGTTTTTCATGACGCGTACGGTTATTTTGAAAAACATTACCAATTGGCTCCGCTAGGTGTTTTCACGGTCAATCCTGAAATACAACCTGGTGCGCAGAGATTACACAAAATACGAACACAATTGGTTGAGCAGAAAGCAAGATGTATTTTTGCTGAACCTCAATTCAGGCCAGCCGTTATTCATGCCGTAGCAAAAGGTACTGATGTACGTATTGGAATACTTGACCCTTTAGGGAGCGGCATCGTATTGGATAAAGATAGCTACATGAAATTTATAACTCAACTATCAAAACAATACGCGAGCTGCCTGAATTAGTACAATAAGGAATTTTATTAGTGCAGCAGATAGCTAAAACTATCGTTCTGGTATACAACAATCTGCCCAAACCACACAAGATCATGCTTGGATCTCTAACGCTGGTCACTTTGGCTATCGCGATATGGCGGCCTGTTGTTTATCATGAACAAGAAGAACGGACAGGTAGTATTATTCTCAGTACTCCGGATAGCATTCCAGAAGCAACGGATGATGTCGCTGGGGATGCTAATGAACAACTCCCCAATGAGGGCATTGGGGATGATGATGGCAGTTCTGTTGATACAGCAGTAAATGTTCCGCACCAATATGTTGTCTCCAGTGGTGATACCCTGAGTTCGATTTTGACTCAGTTCGGAATTGATTCCTCTGATGTTGCTTTGTTAGCAAACCGATATAAATCATTGCGTAATCTAGGTATTGGTCAGTCATTATCGTGGACTACTGACGATAATGGGAATTTAAAAACGCTGACCTGGGATATATCACGTCGTGAAACGCGCGTTTATACTCGCGAAGGAGATATTTTTAACGAAACGCAAGAGTTCCAGAAGGGAGAATGGAAAAATAGTGTCATCACAGGTACAGTTGATGGCAGTTTTAATAGTAGTGCCCTGATTGCTGGATTAACAAGCAGCGAAGCCAGAGAAGTGACAAAAGCGTTGCAATGGCAGATAGATTTCCGCAAATTGCGTAAAGGTGATCATTTTTCTGTGCTGATGTCCCGTGAAATGCTTGATGGGAAAAGTGAGCAGAGCCAATTGTTAGGCGTTCGCTTACAGAGTGGTGGCAATGATTATTATGCCTTCCGGGCCAGTGATGGTCGTTTTTACGACAGCAATGCTTCCGGTCTTGAGCGTGGTTTCCTGCGCTTTCCTACAACTAAACAGTTCAGAGTATCTTCCTCTTTCAATCCACATCGCTTAAATCCGGTAACCGGCAGAATTACAGCTCACAAAGGAGTTGATTTTGCTATGCCAGTAGGAACTCCCGTTTTGGCAGTCGGTGATGGTGAAGTCGTTGTCGCCAAATTTGATGGTGCGGCCGGTAATTTCATTGCCATACGGCACGGTCGTCAATATACAACTCGATACATGCACTTGAGAAAAATACTGGTAAAACCGGGTCAGAAAGTGAAACGGGGTGAACGTATTGCGCTATCAGGGAATACGGGGCGTTCAACAGGCCCACACTTGCACTTTGAATTCTGGGATAACCAGAGACCGGTTAATCCGCTCACTGCAAAATTACCGCGTTCTGGTGGGTTGAGTGGTAAAGAGCGTACAGAATATGTAGCCATGGTTAAGGAAACTAAGCCTCAATTGTTGCTAGATTAAGCGCATCAACTTCCGATTATTGACAGAGATAAAAGCGGATGATGACTATCATCCGCTTTTATCTTATTTTTTGTTGTAAACTTTCGCCTTGAGAGCAAATATTGGGATCATCAGAGTTAGCTCATGAATAAAGAAAAAGATACAGATAGTAAATTGGGATATGTCCCTCGGTTTCATCGAGCTTATTTACATCCCCGTTATTGGGGCCTTTGGGCTGGCGTGGGGCTATTGGCAGGATTGTCTTATGTCCCTGTAAAATGGCGTGATCCATTTCTGGCCAGGATAGGTATTTGGGCGGGAAGAAAAGTGAAAAGTGCTCGGCGCAGGGCGAAAATCAATTTAATTTACTGCTTTCCTGAATTAACGGAACAGCAGCACGAAGAGCTGATTGATCGCATGTTTGCTACCGCCCCTCAATCGTTTGTTATGCTGGCGGAGCTTTGTCTCAGGGGAGCAAAATCGACACTTGAGCGAACCCAATGGCATGGCGAAGACATTATTCAAGCCTTAAAAGCACAAGGCAAAAATGTGATTTTTATGGTTCCACATGGTTGGTCTGTTGATATTCCCGCGATGTTGTTGGCTGCCCGTGGCCAACAAATGTCAGCGATGTTTCATCATCAAAGTAATCCCGTGGCTGATTACTTATGGAATAAAGCGCGCTGTCACTTTGGTGGTCGTTTGCATTCCCGTGATGCGGGAATTAAACCCTTTATCTCTACAGTGCGTGAAGGCTTTTGGGGATACTATTTGCCCGATCAGGATCATGGCGAAGAACACAGTGAATTTGTCGATTTTTTTGCCACTTACAAGGCTACGTTGCCTGCACTTGGGCGCTTAATGAAGGTTTGCCGCGCCGCCGTTGTTCCGTTATTTCCGGTTTATAATTGCCAAACTCATCAGTTGGACATTTATATCCGTCCACCCATGGAAGATATTGCAGGACAGGATGATACCTGTATTGCTCGCCGAATGAATGAGGAGTTGGAGGCATTGGTGAAGCCGAATCCTGAACAATATACTTGGATCTTAAAATTACTTAAGACGCGGAAAGCAGGGGATATTGAGCCTTATAAAAGGGAAGATCTGTGATGATTGGAATAATAAAATTAATCATAATAAGAGGCAGTGTACTGCCCCTTATCCTTTACCGTTTGTTTTTATGAATAGCCCATTATTCTACTTCAAGTACGCGACAGGTATTGGTACTGCCAATTGTTCCCATCTGATCACCTTGGGTCACAAGTACTAAATCCCCAGAGATGAGATAATCTTTATCGCGCAGACGATTCACTGCTTCATTTGCCGCTGCGATCCCATCAGTATGCGAGCTACAATAAACGGGTGTTACACCACGATACAGGGCGGTACGGTTTAAGGTTGATTCATGGCGAGACATAGAGAAGATAGGCAGGCCAGAACTGATGCGGGACATCATGCGAGCCGTGCGGCCAGATTCAGTCATCGCAATAATTGCCTTGACGCCTTTCAGATGGTTGGCGGCATACATGGTAGACATTGAAATCGCTTCTTCAATGCTATCAAATGTAATATCCAGGCGATGTTTGGAAACATTGACACTTGGCATTTTTTCCGCGCCAAGACAGACTTGTGCCATAGCGGCAACGGTTTCCGCAGGATACTGACCTGCGGCTGTTTCAGCAGAAAGCATAACCGCATCAGTACCATCCAGTACCGCATTGGCGACATCCATGACTTCAGCACGCGTCGGCATTGGGTTGGTGATCATAGATTCCATCATTTGTGTGGCTGTAATCACAACACGATTCAGTTGGCGAGCGCGGCGGATCAGTTTTTTCTGTACACCAACCAGTTCGGGGTCACCAATTTCAACACCGAGATCACCACGAGCGACCATGACAACATCCGATGCCAGAATAATTTCATCAATAATTTCGTCACTACTAACAGCTTCTGCCCGCTCAACTTTTGCAACGATTTGGGTTTCGCAACCAGCATCTCGTGCGAGACGGCGCGCATAATTCAAATCTTCACCTGAACGAGGGAAAGAAATCGCAAGATAATCAACACCAATTTTGGCAGCTGTGATGATATCCTCCTTATCTTTTGCTGTCAGTGCTTCGGCTGATAACCCGCCGCCCAATTTATTGATGCCTTTATTGTTGGAAAGCGGGCCTCCCACAGTCACTTCCGTGAAGATTTTCATCCCCTGAACTTCCAGGATTTTCAATTGAACACGTCCATCATCCAATAGCAGGATATCACCAGCCGTTACATCAGATGGCAAACCTTTATAGTCAATACCGACTTTTTCTTTATCTCCCTCACCCTTACTTAGATTGGCATCCAGCAGGAATTTATCCCCAATATTCAGGAAAATTTTTCCTTCTTTAAAGGTGGATATGCGTATTTTAGGCCCTTGAAGATCACCGAGGATGGCAACATGACAACCTAAACGGGCAGCAATTTCGCGTACTTTATTAGCACGTTGGATATGATCTTCCGCAGTGCCATGAGAGAAATTAAGGCGGACGACGTTGGCCCCTGCTTGGATAACTTTTTCAAGATTATCGTCACGATCTGTAGCTGGGCCAAGTGTAGTGACGATCTTTGTTCTTCTGAGCCGTCTGGACATGCATTACTCCGTTGACCTGTGAAGTATACCTTTTGTTTTTCAAGTTGCCGCATCGGTGGGTGGTCACTTGAAATCCATAGGGTATATGAGTTTTCGATTACCGTAGGATAACCATTAATTTATTGATTATTAACCCGGACTGCGAATATGCAGTGGGGAAAAGTCTACATATGCTATCAGTCTGGAGAATTGATAAATAGTGAACAAAAACACAGTCTATTTTCTGGTTTATTCAGGCTTATCAAACCGTGAATTACGCAACGCTTCTTTGACCCTCTTCAAATTATCTCTGAATTTTGAGCCGCGGCGCAGTGTAAAACCCGTTGCCAGTACATCAATGATGGTTAATTGAGCTATTCTTGAGACCATCGGCATATAGATATCTGTATCTTCGGGAACATCCAACAAAATGGGGAGGGTAGCTTCGTGCGCTAATGGGGAGCCTGTTGAGGTAATGGCGATCACTGTTGCATCGTTTTCGCGGGCCAGTTTAGCAATTTCTACAAGGCTTTTTGTTCTTCCAGTATGGGAAATTAATACGACAACATCGCCTTCGGTACTGCTAATACAGCTCATTCGTTGCATCACAATATCATCAAAATAGGTCACTGGAATATTGAAGCGAAAAAATTTGTTCATGGCATCATGGGCCACAGCGGCTGATGCTCCCAAACCAAAAAAAGAGAGTTTTCTGGCTTGTGTCAGAAGGTCGACTGCGCGGTTGATGGCGGCAATATCCAGATTACTTTTGACCGTTTCCAGATTTGCCATGACTGATTCGAAAATTTTGTTTGTATAAGAGGTGACGCTGTCACTTTCTTCCACGTTTCGGTTCACATAAGGTGTACCATTGGCGAGGCTCTGTGCCAGATGCAATTTAAAGTCAGGAAATCCTTTGGTGTTGAGGCGACGACAAAAACGATTCACCGTCGGTTCACTCACATTCGCCATTTTAGCCAGAGTGGCAATGCTTGAATGGATGGCAGTTTGTGGTGAAGCAAGAATGACCTGCGCAACCTTTTTCTCTGACTTACTCAAAACATCAAGACTATTTTGGAGCCGTTCCAGTGTGTTCATAAAACGAAGTTTAACCTCGGTTTTAACGATTTCATTAACAGGCGAAATCTATTTCATTTTCATGAAAATATACTACTTGTTATTGAAAGCTGGCAGTGGCAATAACCGGATAACATGGGATTTTTCATGAAAACATGACAGGAGTCTAACTTTCAACTTGGTAAGATTACTTCTTAATCGTTGTAAATTTTCAGTTTACAATCACTGCTCGGTATGAATTATAACCATATTGTCAGTGAATACAAAATTACCATGAATGTGAAAGGGTGTATAGAACGCGGATGTGTGGTTATTTAATAGGCTGCGCACAATGGGTTTCATTTTGTCACTAATCCAGCAGCAACGTGAAATACGAAGAGCTATATCAATAATCCATGAATAATCAGTGTTTACTGCATATAACCAAAAGAGTACATTACCCACAGATTCTGTAAAAAAATTACAATATCCCGTAATTGAGGAGATGCAACATGGCGGTGACGTCTACAGCTCAGGCTTGTAATTTGGTAATTTTTGGGGCGAAAGGAGACTTAGCACGCCGGAAATTAATGCCTTCCCTTTACCAGTTGGAAAAAGCGGGTTATATCCATCCTGATACCCGAATTATCGGCGTCGGTCGAGCTGACTGGGATAAAACAGCCTACACCAAAGTCGTTGAAGAAGCATTGGTGACATTTATGTCCGAAAAACTAGATGCAGAATTGTGGAAGAAACTCCGTTCACGTCTGGAATTTTGTAATTTGGATGTAAATGAAACGGAGCATTTCAACGAATTAGCAAAAATAATTAATAAAGATGACTTACCCGCTATTCACTATTTTGCCATGCCTCCAAGTACATTTGGTGCAGTATGCCATGGATTAGGTGCTGCGGAGCTGAATACGGAACCCAATCGTGTAGTGATGGAAAAACCGCTGGGAACCGATCTTGCTTCTTCCAGAGCGATTAATGATGAAGTTGCAAAATATTTCAATGAGAGCCAAATTTACCGTATTGACCATTATTTGGGGAAAGAAACGGTATTGAACTTGTTAGCGCTGCGTTTTGCCAACTCGCTTTTCGTCAATAATTGGGATCATCGCACGATTGATCATGTACAAATTACCGTTGCTGAAGAAGTTGGTATCGAAGGGCGCTGGGGCTATTTCGATCAGGCAGGGCAGATGCGCGATATGATCCAAAATCATCTTCTGCAAATTCTGACTATGATTGCCATGTCACCACCGGCTGACCTGACAGCAGATCGTATTCGTGATGAAAAAGTAAAAGTGTTGCGTTCATTGCGTCGGATTAATCAGACCAATGTCAGGGAAAAAACGGTTCGAGGGCAATATACCGCAGGTTTTGTGCATGGTAAGAAAGTTCCGGGTTATCTGGAAGAAGAAGGGGCGAATAAAGCCAGTAAAACAGAAACTTTTGTGTCGATTCGTGTCGATATTGATGACTGGCGCTGGTCTGGGGTGCCCTTCTACCTGAGAACCGGAAAGCGGTTGCCGGCTAAGTGTTCTGAAGTTGTCGTCTATTTCAAAGAACCTTCCCTGAATCTGTTTGCTGAATCCTACCAGCAATTACCACAAAACAAATTGACAATTCGTTTGCAGCCAGATGAAGGCATTGATATTGAAGTGCTAAATAAAGCACCGGGGCTGGAACATAAACACCGTTTGCAAACGACCAAGTTGGATCTGAGTTTCTCTGAAACATTTAATCAGACACACCTTGCTGATGCTTATGAAAGGTTATTGTTGGAAGCAATGCGCGGTATTCAGGCACTGTTTGTCCGTCGTGATGAAGTGGAAGAAGCCTGGAAATGGGTGGATTCCATTATCGATGCATGGGCGGCGGATAATGAACCACCGAAACCTTATCAGGCCGGCACGTGGGGACCCGTGGCTTCTATCGCGTTGATTACACGTGATGGTCGTTCATGGAATGAGTTTGAATAAACGGTGGTTTTTTTAAGTTTGTACTAAACGACTCATCAAAAGAATGGCCGGACTTAATGTCCGGCCGGTTTTTGTGAAAATAATTCAAAATTTGATATCTGAATGATAAAATTATAGTAAAAATAGCTATTTACTCCACTTTTTTTACTAAAAGTGAAGATTGGCTAACCAAATATAAATTATTGCTTTTTATTTGGTGCTATGATAGAAATACATCATTACATTTTAATACGAGGGTTCTTAGTATATCACGCGGTAGTTATGTGTGATGAACGAATAAAACATCATGAATAGCGCCAAAAGCGTCAACATTCAACATAGTAACAAAATTCAACGTTGTACCCATGTTTTTTTCCTTTCCACTATCTTATCCAGTGAGCACTACTGGTGCGGCGCCCTCTAGGGCCTTCTCCTGCTAACCGGTTCTTCACCGGTAATTATCACTTGCCAAAATATTTCGCTAAAAGTCAGTTTGATTCTTATGTTGCATAATCGCATTTGCCGCCGACTTTGTGGGCATTTATAGCTTGATATCTTGGCATGCTTATTAGTATGTTCAGGAGAAAAAAATGTTTTATTGGGTATTTCTTGCACTGGCGATTGTGACAGAAGTCATTGGCACTCTGTCAATGAAACAAGCCAGCGTTTCAGGTGGTTTTACAGGCATGATTGTGATGTATACCATGATCACAACTTCTTATATTTTGCTGGCAATCGCTGTGAAAAAAGTGTCATTGGGCGTGGCTTATGCACTTTGGGAAGGTATTGGGATCCTGTTTATTACCGCTTTTAGCGTAATGTGGTTTAACGAGTCGCTGTCATTGATGAAAATAAGTGGATTAACATTGTTGATAGCTGGGATTGCTTTAATCAAGGTGGGGGAGAAAAAAACCAAAGACCATGCTTCAAACAAGACATCAAAACATAATCCATCAAGCTCACTAAACGGTATTTTGAACAAGCAAATCAAGGAGGCATGATATGCTAACTCAATTTGAATGGTGGCATGGTGCGTTCCTGGTCTTGGCCGTTGTTTTGGAAATTGTGGCAAATATTTTATTGAAATTATCCAATGGATTTCAGCGCTTCTGGATGGGTATTTTGTCTCTGGTTACTGTTTTGGGCGCATTCAGTGCGTTGGCTCAGGCAGTGAAAGGGATTGAGCTTTCCATTGCTTATGCTTTATGGGGAGCATTCGGCATTATTGCTACCGTCGCCGCTGGCTGGATAATGTTTAACCAAAGACTGAATTTTAAGGGATGGAGTGGTATTGTGCTGCTGTTGATTGGCATAATTATTATTAAAATGGCCTAATTTCTACTCTCCATTCCTTAAATTTCATTTCTAACATGGCCTTGAATGAACAATAGCTCATTTAAGGCCATATTTGTTTGATAGATACAGACTATAAAGCGGCAATAATTTTGATTTCGACTTTATACTTAGGGTCCATCAATGCTGCTTGAACAGTACAGCGGACTGGCGCACTTCCGGCAACAACCCATGCGTCCCACGCGGCATTCATGCCTGCAAAATCAGCTTTATCTGCCAGAAAAATTGTAGCATCCAAAATCTTGCTTTTATCTGAACCAAGGCGATGTAACAGGGTATCAATGGCTGCCAGAGTATCGGCGGTTTGCTCTGTAATATTACCGTCCAATTGTTCTGGCACACTGGTATAATAGATAGTGTCATTGTGAACGACCGCTTCTGACCAACGGGTATCTGGGTCAATGCGTTTAATAGTCATTAAATCTCCTGTTAATTTATCCAGTTTTTTGCTGAATTGAGTAGTTATTACAACTTAGTATTGGCATAATTCCGCCACATTTTATTGAAAAATGCTTCTATATAGTCAAATTGTATCATCAACAGTCAAACATGCTCATTGATTTTGGTTTAATTAATTGATTTTATAGTATAATATTTTTATTTTTTATTTTTCATAATCATCAATAGTCATAAACATTAATTTGGTATCATGAGAAATATGTACATAGGTGCGTACATAAACTACATTAAAAGCTGTATTGTTTTTTGAGGAAAGTGATATGGCTATTACTGATTCATGGCTCCGTTCTACCAATGGCAAGCCCCAAGAGAAAATGACCACTAAGACAGATAGGGATGGCTTATCTATCCGTGTCACTCCTAAGGGGAAGATTATATTCCAATTTAGATATCGCTGGAATGGCAAAGGGGATCGCATTGATATAGGAACCTATCCGGCGACTGGCTTAAAAGATGCGCGTGACGCTGTAACTTTCTACCGTGGAGAATTAGAGCAACATCGCAACCCTAAGATAGTCAAGCGTGTTCGTAAAGAGTCTGCATTAAGCGCCGTGACTGTAGAGGGGCTTATAGGGGATTGGTGGAAAACAACAATGCAAGGTTTAAAGGTTAACGCAGATGACATATTACGTTCTTTCGAAATTCATGTTTTCCCCAAAATTGGTGAATTACCCCATGATGAGGTAACTCTGCATGTCTGGCTCTCTTTAATTGAAAGTGTTACTAAAAAAACGCCATCAATTGGTACTCGAATATTGACATATTCTAAGAGTGCTCATAGATGGGCTGTCCGACGAGGAATGACTAATTTCACTCCCTTATCTGATGTGATAACAAGTGATCTAGGAGGAAAAATCACCGATTCTGATATTGACGATTTCGACTCTGAGGTGGGTGAAAGGACACTAAGTGAAGAAGAATTGGTAGTGCTTTTCCAGCTAATTAATGCCCCCAAATATAATCCACGTAATGCACTGATAATAAAATTTTGCTTGTTATTTGGATGCCGTATCGGTGAGCTATTTAAAGCTAAAGTAAGTGATTTTGACTATGAAAAGAATGTTTGGATTATCCCTCCTAAAAACCATAAGACAGGCAGAAGATCTAAGAAGCCTCTCATTAGGCCCATTATTCCAGCAGCTAAGGAATTAATTGAGCAAGCGAAAAGATTGAACCATGGAAGTTCATATTTGTTCACAATATCCAGCGGAGAGCCTTTTGCTCGTGGATCACATGTTACAATAACTAAAATCCTTAATAAAAGAATGTCTATTTACTTGCCTGATTATGAGAACTGGTCAATCCACGACTTACGCAGAACCATGCGTACAGGGGTATCTGAATTAACACCGCCTCATGTGGCCGAAATCATGGTAGGACACAAATTACCGGGTGTATGGCAGGTGTACGATAAGCACACCTACCTAAACGAGCAAAGAGAGGCATACGAGCGCTGGTGGGATAAACTGACTAAAATTGTTTCCCGTCCTCCCAGTCAAAAATATCCTGCCGTAGAAAGTTAAGTTGGTCAGATTTAAACTTGGGCTTTGGGAAGCCTTCTCGCTTTTGCTTCCCATTGCCGCACCATAACCTTATCGTGTGTGGTTTTACGCCATATCGAGCTGCCAGTTCCTTTGTCTTGAAGTAGGGGGATTCTGCCATCATTTTTCTCCTTTCCTATACCCGTTCTCCAAAATAACCCCTGCCACTTTCGCAGGTGTCGAATTTTTATCTCCCTCCACACTGAAAATAATGTGGGCTAGCTCTCTTTCAAGAACATCATTCAAATTTTTTGGCCTTAGCGGTTTAGGGCTAACATTTATTGCATGAAAAATCAGCTCAGCGATTTCCGTTTCTCCCCGTTCTGGCTTGCGA